>DAOTWU010000390.1:0-6000 GCA_034435735.1 Anaerolineae bacterium
GTTTCCGTCATACAGCTGTCATTCACAGTAAAAATGTTGATCACATGACCATGATGGCGCGGGCTATGGATTGCTCTATCTTTGTGAAAAACGGCCCCAATCTTGCTGGCTTGGGGTGGGGTGGAGAAGGCTACACCACCATGACCATAGCTAGCCCCACAGGAGAGGGCATGACAACCTGCCGTAGCTTCAGCCGTATTCGTCGCTGCTCATTGGTTGATGGCTTCCGCATTGTTTAGCGGACACACTAGAAAGATAGGGATTTGTGGCCAAAAAGACCGCGACAACTAGCACAACAACTAAAGCGAAATCGACGGCTAAACAACCTGAAGCGGCACAACCTGAAAAACCGCCGTTAGTGATTGAACCTGCGCTGGCGCTCTTTGAGTTCAGCAGTATCGCGCAAGGAATTTTTGCCGCGGATGCGATGGTGAAACGCGCCACATTGGATGCTGTTCATGCTGGTACGGTTCAACCCGGGCGCTTCCTTGTGTTGCTGGGGGGCGAAGTCGCCGAAGTGGAAGAGGCGATGAAAGCCGCACTAGAGAACACTGAAGGCACTTTAGTTGATCATATCTTTTTGCCCGGTGTCCATGCTGATGTGGTTCGGGCCTTGACCGGCGGTCGTGATGTTCAAAAACAAGATGCGCTGGGTATCATCGAAACATATCATGTTCCAGCTGCCATTCATGCCGCCGATAAAGGGATAAAAGGGGCCGATGTAACGCTGATGGAAGTTCGCCTTGCCGATGGGTTAGGTGGGAAAGGTATCGTATTTTTCACTGGCGCGGTCTCTGATGTAGAGGCCGCTTTAGAAATAGCTGAGGGCGCTATCTCCGCTGAACAACTTGTCCGCAAAACTGTTATCGCTCAACTCCATGACGATATTGCCGCCGTTTTGCGCCTGGGCACTCGTTTTGGTGATCATTTGCGATGGGGGTCTAGTTGATGCGTTTGAAATTGTTCCTGCTGTTGCCTTTATTGTTATGGCTATATTGGCAACCTGCTTTGGCGCAAGAAGTAGATTGTGGACAGGATGAATTCAGCGAAACAGCCGTCCAAACCCTCAAAGACCTGTACGATGCGGACTATTATGACACAATGACTATACTTTATGAGCTGGATGCGCTTTTGACGCAAGCGCTAGAGGGTTGCTTGGAGAATATCCCTGATTATCGCGGTATTCCCTCCAGCCGCACAGAGGACGGGGCTTATGTCCTTGGCGACCCCGATGCGCCTATTACAATTGTCCAGTTTGCTGATGTGTTGTGCGGCCATTGTCGTGATTACAAATCAGTGATTGACCAGTTCATCGAAGAATTCGTGATGACGGGTGAAGCCCGTTTTGAATATCGCTTTTTGCCAACTCAGGATGATTCACTGTTTGCTTTCCAGTTGCTTCAGTGTACATATGTGTTGAGACCGGGCGCATTCTGGTATGCTTATGACCGCTTATATGATTTGGTTGATACAGATACTATCACAAGCGATGTGCTGCTACAGTTTACACGCGAATTTGCCCTAGATACCGCCGTTTTGAGCGCCTGCCTCCCCACCGCTGAGCAATCGTTTGTTGATCAAGAATTGGCGGATGATTTAGAAGTGCAGGGTGCACCTACTGTTTTCGTGCGTTATGGCTATGGCCCAATCCAGCCCCTTGTTATCGATGGTTTTGTTTATAATTCGCCTCCCATCGAGATTTTACGTTTGATTATCGAATCTCGAGGTGATAATAGCTAACATGAACGAACAAGCGCTAAGAGAGCGCATCTGCCAAATTGGTCGTTTGATGCATGAAAAAGGTTTCATTGATGGCACAAGCGGCAATATCAGCGCGCGACTAGATGATAGGCATATTCTGGCAACCCCTAGCGGCTTAGCCAAGGGCTTCATGCAGCCAGAACAACTTATTGTTGTCGATATGGATGGACAGCGCGTCGATCGCCCTACAGCAGAAACGGCTCACTTACGCCCCACATCGGAACTATCGATGCATTTAGAATGTTATCGCCAGCGGCCAGATGTTGGCGGCGTTGTTCATGCGCACCCACCTAATGCTGTTGCCCTCACCATTGCTGGCTATGACTTTCAACGTTGCTTAATCCCAGAAGTGGTTGTTTTATTGGGCATTGTCCCTACAACGCCATACGCTACCCCCTCCAGCACTGAAAATCGTGATGCTATACGCCATCTCATTCGAGAGCATGACGCTATTTTGCTCGCCTATCATGGTTCGTTAACCGTTGGTGCAACGGTTTGGGATGCCTATATGCGTTTAGAGAGTTTGGAGCATAGTGCTCATATTCTCTATAAGGTTGAAACACTGGGCGGCCCTAAGTCACCGATTGCACCGGAGCAAGTAGAAAAACTTATGGCTCAGCGCGAAAAGTTGGGACTTTCCCGCGATGGCGATATGCAGCGTTTTGCTCAATTTTGTGGGGTAGGGAAGAACCATGATTTAGAGCAACAAGTGCGCGATGTAGTTCGGGAAGTATTGGCGCAATTACTCGATGAATTTTGAGAAATATCTTAAATAAACCTTGACTTTGCACCCTGCACCTGATACACTTCCCCGCGTTGTTGGCCCCATCGTCTAGCGGCCTAGGACGTTGGCCTTTCAAGCCAAAAACACGGGTTCGAGTCCCGTTGGGGCCACTACCCCGCTTATGATAAGCGGGGTTTTTTATTGTCAACATCCTTTCAATATCCAACATATCCCCCCTTTTAGAGCCTTTTTACAGCAATCTGTTACACACTTTTGTGGACATGTGACATTTCTCAGCCTTTGAGTGTGCTATGTGTCATTGGCATCTCCCCCCCCCCATGTGACATTATTCATATAAGCAACTTCTAGTTGCTTTTGCGGATATAGTTACCGCTTTGAGCATAGGAGTAAGTGCATGAGCACACAGGCAGACAGTATCAAAGGCGATAGTGCACGGCGTGATTTTCTCCGTGCACTTGCGGGAGTAACGGGAGCAGCAGTTGCCTTTTCCGAACTCTCCGCCATAGCTGCACAGGCGCAAGATACAGAAGTTGAATCGACAGCTGTTGCTGCGTCTGGTGCCAGCGAAGCACTCACTAGCACCGACTATGTCAGCGCGCTAGAACGTATGCGTGCAGACTTAGAACGTGCCCTACAAAAGCCGGCGGAAGAACGGCGCTGGGTAATGGTGATTGACCTGCGTAAATGCGTGGGTTGTCATGCTTGTACAATTTCTTGCGTGGCAGAAAATCACTTGCCACCTGGCGTGGTTTATCGTCCGGTCATGGAAGAGGAAATCGGCACCTATCCTAACATAGCGCGCCGTTTCCTTCCCCGCCCATGTTTGCAGTGCGACCAACCCCCGTGTGTGCCGGTTTGCCCGGTGAACGCGACTTATAAAACGGTCGACGGTATCGTGACTATCGATTACGACCAATGCATTGGTTGCCGCTACTGCATCTCGGCTTGCCCTTATGGCGCTCGTACATTTGACTTTGGCGATACCTACAATCAGGATGCGCCAGAAGCCGAAGGCCTCATCGTTGGTAAAGCGAAAGCTACCGAATATGAAGAGGCCACGAACTTTGAATATGGCGAACCGCGTAAACGTGAGCACGACGTTTCGCCAATCGGCAATGTGCGTAAGTGCCACTTCTGCATGCATCGCGTGAAAAATGGTATGTTGCCGGCTTGCGTCACAACCTGCATCGGCACAGCGACCTTCTTTGGCGATGCCAATGACCCCGAAAGCCTCGTGGCCGAACTCATCGGTAGTCCAAACGTGATGCGCCTCAAGGAAGAATTGGGGACTGAGCCGCGGGTTTACTACCTGACTTAGGGGGTTGGTGAGATGATTAAGCGAGTTTTATATATTCTGAGTATTGTAGCTCTTGTAATCGGTGCGGCTGGCTTCTATGACCGCATCGCCTTCGGCCACCAGCATGCAAACTATGGCTCCTATGTTGTTTGGGGGCTTTGGGTGGCTATGTATCTCTTCTTCGTTGGCGTTGCGGGCGGTTGTTTCATGCTCGCTAGCCTAGACCTACTTTTCCGTGTGGAGCTGTTCAAGGGTGTTGGTAAGATTGCTCTATGGACGGCATTAGTAAGCCTTGGCGCTGGCCTGATTTCCATTTGGGCAGACCTTGGCCACATGGAGCGTATTTGGAAAGTCTTCCTAGAGGGCAATTCCTACTCTGTGATGTGGCAGCTTGTTTGGGGCTATACATTATTCGCGGTTGTTCTCCTGGCTTCTATCTGGTTAGCCGTGAAATCCCCTGCCAGCAGCCTTCTAAAGTACCTGATGGGCGCCGGCCTCTTCCTCGCCATTTTCCTCTCTGGCGCTAGCGGCGCTTTGCTCGGTGTTCAGGTATCACGCCCCTTCTGGCACAGTGGTCTGTTCCCGGTGCAAATCCCAATTTATTCGCTGGCGTCCGGTGTGGCGGTGTTACTCGTTATTATCGGCCTCTTTGGCGATAAAAGTAACCCGCGCCGTGGACAACTGCTCCGCGTGTTGGCGATTAGTGCCGTTGTTCTACAGGCGACCAAACTCTACTTTGTCTGGGCAGAAATGTCACAGGCCGCCTATGGTAACCTAGAGCCGAATATCGAACCCATTCGTCAGGTGCTCTTCGGCGATTACTGGTGGGCTTTCTGGATTCTCCAGATTGGCCTTGGTTCAATTGTCCCGATTATCGTATTGCTACAATCACGCTGGTCTAAAACCGGTACTATCGCGGCGCTGATGGGCGTGTTCATGTTGGTTGGCTTCGCTGTCACCCGCGCGAACATCGTCTTCCCAGCGCTGACAATTCCTGAACTTGAAGCGCTGGAATCCGCATTTAGTGGTCCACATCTTCAGTTCACCTACTTCCCCAGCCTTATGGAATGGGCTGTGACGATTGGCACAGTTGGCCTTGCTACATTGGGCTTCCTTATCGGCAAGGATTTCCTGGGCCTGATGGATGCTGATACGCCGCAGGAGGTGCAGGCATGACCGATAATACAACCATTAAAGACCAACCGGCGGAATGCAACCTGAGCCGCCGCGAATTCCTCAAAGCATCGGCTGCTGCCGGTGGTACCGCCGCCTTTCTCGGTGTAGTGCCGTGGGCCAGCAATGCCCTCGCCGCTGAAGAAGGCTCTGAAGAGCTAACTTATCAACTAGCTCGCCCGGAAAACGTCATCTATTCCGTATGCTTGAATTGCCATACGGCGTGCACAATCAAAACAAAAATCCTTGATGGTGTGGCGGTCAAGGTTGATGGTAATCCCTATTCGCCCATGAATGTTTGGCCACACATCCCAGAGGAAACACCACTTGCATATGCCGCTTTAGTCGATGGCAAGCTGTGCCCCAAGGGACAGGCTAGCCCACAGGTGCTTTATGACCCGTACCGCGTCGTGCGCGTCTTGAAGCGCGTTGGCCCGCGTGGTAGCGGACAATGGGAAGTCATCGACTTCAATCAAGCGATTGATGAAATCGTTAACGGTGGTGACCTCTTCGGTGAAGGCCATGTCGATGGTCTAAAGGACATCTACAAACTGCGTGACCCAGACTTGGCTAAAGAGCTGGCCGCAGACGTAGAGGCTATTCGCAGCGGTGATATGACCGTTGAGCAATTCAAGCGCCGCCATGCGGATCATCTCGACGTGCTTATTGACCCTGACCATCCCGATTTCGGGCCGGTGAACAACCAGTTTGTTTTCCTCGGCGGTCGTATGGAGCACGGTCGTAAAGAGCTTGGCAAGCGCTTTACCTATGATGGCTTCGGCTCGACTAATTTCTATCTCCACACAACCATCTGCGAGCAGAGCCACCATATCGCTTATAAGATGATGACCGGCAAGACCCACATGAAGCCGGACTTCATCAATAGCTCGTTCGTTATCTTCTTCGGTACAGGCGCGTTTGAGGCGAACTTTGGCCCCACGCCGATGGCCGAACTCGTCACCAATGCCATCACTGAGGGGCGTTTGCAAATCGCAGTCGTAGACCCACGCTTTAGCAAGACTGC
>DAOTWU010000391.1:0-2737 GCA_034435735.1 Anaerolineae bacterium
GGAAGGGGCGGTTTTGCCCCTCCCCATCACTGTTGGCTGAACGGCTTAGCCAATCAACTGCTCTAAGCGGTCAATCATGCCCGTCATCACGCCGAAAGTCTGTTCAACGGCCTGCGGCGTGCGCATATCAACCCCCGCCAACTGTAGCGCGTCAATCGGATACATCGAGCCACCAGCGCGCAAGAATGCCAGATAGTCCTGCGCCGCGCTTTCGCCCTCTTCCAGCACCCGCTGCGCCAACGCATGCGCCGCCGAGATGCCCGTTGCATATTGGAATGTGTAATAGGCCACATAGAGATGGCCGAAGGTCGCCCAAGTGATGCCAATGCGGTCACGGTCATATTGCATGGTATCGCCATAGCCCTCTGCGAACAGGTCGGCCATGAGTTCGTTCAGGGCGTCGGGCGTGACGGGCTGGCCATTCTCCACCCGCGTATGCACTTCTAGCTCAAAGCGCGCCAACGTGGGCATGATGAAGAAATAACGATGGAAGTTAGCCATCGCCTCTTCAATCAGGGCAATTTGGAAGTTCACATCGTCCTTCTTGGCCTCGAAGAGATAGGCGCGCGTCAACGCTTGGTTGAAGTTGCTGGCCACTTCCGCGACAAACATCGAATAGCGGCTGAGGAGCACCGGCTGGTTTTGCCATGTCAAATAAGAGTGCATCGAATGCCCTAGCTCGTGCGCCAGCGTGCTCATGCCGCCCAGCCCGTTATCGTGGCTCATCATAATGAAGGGGTATGTCCCCGGCGAACCATAGCTAAACGCGCCCTGCCGCTTGCCCTTGTTGGGCATCACATCGACCCAGCGCTCTTCTAAACAGCCGCGCCGCAAGGCCTGCACATATTCATCGCCCAGCGGCTGCATCCCAGCGCAAATCCATTCTACTGCCTGCTCATAGCTCACTTCGGGCTGCTCAGTGGCGAGCGGCGCCCAGATGTCATAAGGCTGAATATCATCCTGCCCTAAGGCCTTGCGCCGCACTTCCCAGTAGCGTTGCCAAGTG
This sequence comes from Anaerolineae bacterium, assembly GCA_034435735.1. GTDB lineage: Bacteria > Chloroflexota > Anaerolineae > Aggregatilineales > Phototrophicaceae > S146-30. Next base: position 1,007 of record DAOTWU010000391.1, read on the forward strand.
GGCAAATGCTTGCGGAAGGTCTCCACGAGATTATGGAACACCTCTAGCGGCACATTGTTGGGGAATAACGCCGCCTCTAGCGCGGTGGTGTGGTTGCGCACGCGGGCGTTAAACACATCCTGCTTGACCGATGTTAGATATAAGCCGCCCAGCGTGTTCTTCAATTTGAGATATTCGCCCGTATAGCTCTCGTAGGCCGTGCGACGTTCGGCGCGATCTTTACTTTGGAGGCGCTGACCAATCGTGCTTTGGGCGACGGGCAGGCTATTGCCAGCAGAGTCTACGGCGTCGGGGAATTGCATATCTGCGCCAGTGAGCGCGCCATAAACATTATTCACCCCGCCAAAGGGGGCGGCCAACATCCCCAGCACTGCTTCTACTTCAGCAGAGCGGATATGGGGCGCGCGGCGGAACAGGTTATCAAAATAGTGGCGGTAGCGCCCAAGCCGCTCATCGGCCTCTACCCAGCCCATAATTTTCTCTTGGCCAGCGGCCAAAATTTCGGGCGCATCGAAAGCGGTGGACGAGATGGCGGCGCCAACTAGCCCCTGCGCCTGTCCAACCATGCCAACCGCCTCAGTATCGCCAGAATCAACCGAGCTGGAAAACATGGCGTACATCATCAGCGTTTGCACGCGGCGGAACAGCTCTTCAATATAGTTGAGCCATTCGAGCAATGTCTCTGGGCTTTCGGTGATGCGGCCTTGATAGCTGGCGGCCTTTTGGATGAAAGCGGGCAATGCCTGTGCTTCGGCGCGCCATGCCTCGCGATTGGGGAAAACGCTTTCGGCGTTCCATTTATACTTTTGCGGAACTTCTTCCCGTGTGGGCAAACTCGTTTTTGCGGTTGTCATTTCAATATCCTGAATAAATATACTTTTACGCCGTGGCTTATTATGACGGTTCGCCCCCGCCCCCGCAATAGACCACCCCTGATGAGAGCCGCCCTGAACATGAGAATTTGCTGATAGAAAATCTGGAACAGGCGTATAATGCAAACAAGCAGGGATGCCGCTCGCGCCCATGTTGTCCCGTACGCACACCACCCCATGCCCAACGGGTACGCCTGCTCCAATATATCTATATAAGGAGAATATCCCATGAAACGCTTATACCTTTGGCTGGCTTGTTTGATGATGACGGGCATAATGGCGCAGGCGGGCATTGCACAACAGAGCACGCGCAGCGATGGCGCTTCGCAATTGACGACACCGCCCGCCCCCAGCAGTGACCAAAACCCCGCGTTCTCTCCCGATAGCACCCAGTTGGTTTTTACCCGTTTCGAAAATGGATACAATGACGGGCCATCAACGCTGTATAGGTTGGATGTCGCCAGTGGCGCCATTCAGCAGCTTATCCCAGCGAGAGATAGCGATAATGTGAACCTGCCTGGCTCTAGCTGGAATGCGCTCACCCAACGCATTGTCTTTTCATCAGATAGAGAATATGCCGAAGAAATTTGGATACTCGACCCCGTCACGGCTTTTGCCCAGCGCGTCACCTACCACATGGATGACCAAATACATTTTTTCGAACCCAGCTTTTCACCAGATGGGCAATGGATTGTATTCGAAATGTGGACTGAAGCGGGCAGCAGCATCTGGAAAGTGCGGGCGGATGGCAGCCAGATGACGCAACTCACTGACGGCACTTTTAATGACCGCCAGCCCAATTGGTCACCAACAGGGGAGCGGATTGTCTTTCAACGGGATGCCAGTGGTAATGATGAGG
>DAOTWU010000392.1:0-2322 GCA_034435735.1 Anaerolineae bacterium
GGGGTAGGTTCGTTACCCATGCCCACAAAACCGGTGACGCCCGGCGTGTTGCGCACCACATACCACGAATCTTCATCCATGATCATTTCGACCAGAATGTAACCGGGGAAGACACGACGTTCAACTTCGCGGCGCTTACCGTCTTTAATCTCAATCTCGGATTCGGTGGGGACGATAACATCAAAGATGCGGTCGGTCATCCCCATTGTTTCGATACGCTGCTCAATGGCGTGGCGCACCTTGTTTTCATAGCCGGAATAGCAATGGACGACATACCAATGCTTCTCACGCTTGGCAGCATCATCCTGATTGCCAGAGCCATCATCCAGCACAATTTGAATATCGTCGTCGGCGTCTTCGCCTACCTCGCCAGAAGCGTCATCCATATAGACCGGTTCTGGGTCGTAATCCTCTTCTGGGGTGAGGTTCTGGTCGTCAAACATCTCAATTAGACCTCATACTACTTAATACGATGGGCGGCTGGTGCGGTCGCGCCACCAGAAGTAACCTGCAACGAGGAAGGCACCAGCGATAACCGCCAATAGCAAAATGGGATTATCCAGACCAGCCAGAAATAGCTCGGAGAAAATCAAGCTGAGTAACCCCAACACAATCGCCGAAGCGATGGTGACAATGAGGACGATACGGCTCAGCCGGATGGTCTCTTCACGGGTAGGCCAGGTCACTTTATCCAGCTCGTCGCGCACTTCGCCAATGAAGCGGAAAACCGCGCGGAAGGGGCGAAGGATAATGTTCCCTTGGCTTTGTTTTTTGGTGGTGACAGCCTTGGCTTTATTATTGCCGCGGCGTCCTGGCGTGGGACGGTTTTTCGCCTCGCGCCCTTTCTTTTCTTCTTCCACTGCAGGATTTTCAACGGACATGCGCTCGCACTCTCCTTAAACATTTTACTGGTTGACCGGATTTTTTTGACCGGTATTTATTTCTATTTTATATGCAAACACCGTCCGGAGGACGGTGTTCAGCCATTTTTCCATACAGGGGTGGAAGGAATCGAACCCTCAACCTTCGGTTTTGGAGACCGACGCTCTGCCAATTGAGCTACACCCCTATGTTCATCCGCTATCCCCGGGCGTCAGCAGGTTATAGCGCAATAACGCTACTTTGTCTCCCGATAAAGCACATGACGCCGCACGATGGGGTCATATTTGCGCAGCTCAAGGCGTTGCTGGTCGTTATTGCGGTTTTTACTTGTCACGTACATATGACCGCTCTCCGTGCTACGGAGTTTAATCACAATACGCTGACCCTTTTTCTTCGCCATGCTTCACTACCTATCTTCAACTCGGTTCTATATGCTGGTGAAAAACAGAGCCTATGACGGGATTTGAACCCGTGACCTCGTTCTTACCAAGAACGCGCTCTGCCGACTGAGCTACATAGGCAAGAAGATAGAAAAAAGTGGGCCGGGTTGGATTCGAACCAACGTAGCCTTACGGCAACGGATTTACAGTCCGCCCCCTTTAACCACTCGGGCACCGACCCATTTGCTGAAATAATCCAGCCTTGTAAAAAGTATATTTTTATTAAAAGAGCCACCAGTGGGACTTGAACCCACGACATCTCGCTTACAAGGCGAGTGCTCTGCCAACTGAGCTATGGTGGCATCTTGTGTGGGTTGCATTATAGCAATTTTGCTATGGTTTTCAAGATGCAAATGCTTCAATTGGCAGCGTTCGTAGTCTAACGGATGCGCCTTAAACTGTCAATGCTTTTCTCGTGGGATTGGCGGAAATTAAAATAAATGCGCCTCCATTCACTGGCCATCCGCTGGCTATGAGACCAATCCTGATACCCGCCCGTTTTAGGGTACAATCAATATGTGCTATAGGCAATTTTCGCTGTAGCTAGCAGCTTAAACAATAGCCATATGTATTGGAGTGAGGTTTATGGATTGGCAGCTCCTTCCCTTCGTAGCAGAAGCCCCCTTAGAGCAAGTCGGCGGCAAAGCATTAAATTTGATGCGATTGACCCGCGCCCAATTCCCCGTGCCATCGGGCTTTGTCATCCCCACCGCCTGTTATACCGCTTTTGTCCAGCATAACGCCTTAACGCCGCTCATCACTGAAGCCCTCGCCGAACTCCCGCCAGATAATCCCGCCGCCCTAGAGGCCGCCTCTGCTCGCATTCAAGCGGCCTTCCATCGTGGCGAAATGCCGCCGAATATGTTTGAAGCGATTGAACAGGCTTGGCGCGATTTAGGCGCGAAGCCTGTGGCTGTGCGTTCATCTGCTACAGCGGAAGACCTGCCAGACCTCTCGTTTGCTGGCCAGCAAGATACCTACCTCAATATCACCAGCCCCG
>DAOTWU010000393.1:0-2825 GCA_034435735.1 Anaerolineae bacterium
ATGTGGAAACCTAAGTACAATATGTGAAGTTCAGCACCTGCTTCGGCGGGGGCTTTTTTATTGGACGATGAGGTTTATACTTATTGCGACAAGGATTTCAGCAAATAATCACATGAGTAAAAAACAACGCAGAAAACCTACACAAAAAGCTCAAACGCGCTATCTTTGTGAGGCAGAAGTAGCGCCGGGATTAGAGTTCATCACAGCAGAAGAAATTCAAAAGCGGGTCAGTGGATTAATTGGGCAACCACAATACCAGAAGGGAAAGGGTTTTGTTCATTTCCGCTATCAAGGTGAGCTAAAAGCGCTATGTGCATTAAAAACGGTTATTGCTATCTATGTGATATTGAAATTTGATGTGCCACGTCCTAAGGCTTTGTTAGGCCACCAGCATTTTACAAAAATCACGCAAATGATTCATTCAGTGCGAAGTATGTGGCCTGCAGAAACATTCAAAACGCTCAGTATTGGCGCAGCGGGAAAACATACAAAGGTTATGCAGCGGTTGCAGCAAGCACTTGGGGAAGGTAGCCACTTAGAGGTAGTCGAGCGAGGCGATTTACATTTGCGAATTCGTCCAGCTAAAGATATGGGCTGGGAAACCCTTATCCGTATTTCACCGCGGCCACTAGCAACTAGGGATTATCGTATTCACAATATGGAAGGTGCATTGAATGCGTCTGTTGCCCATGCTATGTGTTTGTTGGCAAATTCACAGGCAAACGATATTTTTGTCAACATCGCCTGTGGTAGCGGCACATTGTTAATTGAACGAGCAATGAGCGGAGAATTATGGCAAGCAATCGGGATAGATAACCGATTAGAAGCGTTGCAAATGGCACAAGTCAATATTGAAGCTAGCGGGTATGGGCAAAAGATAGAATTGATATGGGGAGATGCTCATCAGATACCATTAGCGGACAATAGCGCCGATGTTCTTGTTGCAGATTTACCCTTTGGGCAGCTTGTGGGCGATATGACTAGTAACGAAACGCTCTACCCTGCTGTATTGAAAGAAGGTGGGCGTATTGCCAAAGATGGGGCGCAATTTATCATTATCACCCATGCAATAAAATTGATGGAAAAAGTGTTGCGAGAGCAAGGAATGTGGGTAGTAGAACGTATTTTGCCAATTACATTAAGTGGGTTGCATCCTCGTATCTTTCTCCTAAAGCGAAAATCTCGTACTATTGATGAGGTATAAAGCCATTACATTGCTGGAGGCATCAATACAACTTATGCGCGTAAAAATCCTTTTCTTGACATTGTTTTTGATCTTTGTCGCTGCGGCCTGCCAACCAGCGGAAGAAGAAGACGCCATCTATGTAGAGTTGCAGGCTGATGGGCGATTACGAACTTTTGCTATTGACTCGCCTATGACAGTGAGCGAATTCTTGGCACAGAGCGAAGTCGATGTTGAGTTGGGGCCATTAGACCGTATCCAACCACCACGTTTCACACAGATTTATGACGGGCTTCGCATTACTGTGCGGCGGGTTGAAGAGCAGCAGAATTGTGAACAGCGAGATATACCATTTGAACGGCAAGTGGTTTTGAATGAAGGACTAGCGCCAGGTGAAGAGCGGTTGGTGCAGGCCGGGCAAAATGGCATCGAAGAAGTTTGCTTCCGTTATTATATTGTTGATGGTGTTGCCGAAGAACCTACACAAATCGGCCAGCCCACGGTGATTATTGAACCAATAGACGAAATCGTTTCAATTGGGCCAAGCGGCGAGTTAGAACCGGTGCGCATTAATGGCACGCTGGCTTATATCAGTAATGGTAATGCGTGGATTATTCGCAACAGCAGCACAGCGAAACGGCCATTAACAACCAGTGGAGATTTAGACAATTTGGTTTTCAGTTTATCGGATGATGGCAGACAACTCCTATTCACACGAAAAACAACAGATAACGATGAAATTACAGCATTGAACCAATTATGGTATCTGCCTGATACCAGTGTTGACAGAGAGCCTATTCAGTTGACTATTGCCGATGTGCTATGGGCGGCGTGGGTGCCGGGTAAAGCCAACACCTTCAGTTACAGCAAAGGTGAAGCCCGCCAAGCGCCCACCCTATGGAATGCCAGTAATGACCTTTGGATTGCGCGAATTGCACCCGATACAGGTGAAATACTCGACTTAGAGGAAGTCCTAGAGCCATCTACTGGGGGACTATATGGCTGGTGGGGAACTTTCTTCAAATGGTCACCAGATGGGGAAAAATTGGCATTTTCACGGGCTGACCGCGTAGGCTTGGTGGATTTAGAACGAGGCGAACTCATTACACTGGCGCAATATCGAGAATTCAGCACCACTCAACCGTGGTCTTGGCGGCCAAATATTTCTTGGTCACCCGATGGTGAACTCATCGCAACAACAGTCCATGGCCCCCCAGTTGGGAATGAAGAACCAGACCGTAGCCCAGCGTTCAATGTGGCGATTACTGATGTGGAAGGCAGTTTTCAAGCTGACGTAGTAGATAGCGCGGGGATGTGGTCTACACCACAGTTTTCAAATTTGGTCAATTTACCTGATAGCCCTTTCCCACAAGGTTATATCGCTTATCTACAAGCGCGTGAGCCATATTCCAGTATCAGCGGTGAATACGATTTAATCGTGGCAGACCGTGATGGCAGCAATCCTAGACGCATCTTCCCGCCAGACGCAAACCAACCTGGACTAACCACGCAAGGTGGTTCTGGCTTAGCACCACAGAACTTCACATGGAGTCCAGATGGCACACAAATTGCATTGATTTATCTGGGGAATTTGTGGGTTGTCGATGCGACATCAGGCGTTGCACACCAACTCACGCTAGAC
>DAOTWU010000394.1:0-3230 GCA_034435735.1 Anaerolineae bacterium
GCCCTAGCGCGCGGGGTCGATGCCAATGCTTGCATGGCGGAGATGATGGGGCGCAAGACTGGCACGAGTGGTGGCAAAGGTGGCTCAATGCACCTCGCCTCGCGCCAGCATAACTTTTGGGGTGGTTATGCAATTGTCGGCGGGCACATTCCATTAGCGACTGGCATCGCCCTCAGCGATAATTATCGCGGCGAAGATAATGTTGTGCTGTGCTTCGTGGGCGATGGCGCGACAAATAACGGCTATTTTCACGAAGCCGTCAACATGGCCGCTATCTGGGATTTACCAGTGGTGTTCCTGATTGAAAGCAACGGGTATGGCATGGGTACGGAAACGCACCGCGCCAGTGGCCAGCCAGAATTACATAAGCGCGCCATTGCCTATGGCATTAAAGACGGCGGGCGTATTGACGGGCAAAATGTGATTGAAGTTTATGAAGCCTTAACTGATGCGGTGGCTTATGCCCGTAAAAATGGCCCTGTATTAATTGAAGCCATTACTTATCGCTATCGCGGGCACGGTGTTTCTGACCGTCAATATAACTCCCGCCTGCGCGATGAACTAACTGAATGGCTGGAGAACAAAGACCCCATTGGCATTTTAGAGCGCTATTTAACTGAGAAATACAAGAACATTCAGCCAGAGCTGAAGAAGCTCATTGACCAAGCGCAGCGCGTTGTGGCGGCATCGGTGGAATATGCAGAAAATAGCCCCGTGCCGACATACGAAGACCTGATTAGCAACGTCTACGTTTAGGAGCAAAGTAGAATGGCACAGCGAAATCTACCCATGCGTGAGGCGCTGCGGCGGGCGCTTTTAGAAGAAATGCGCCGTGATGAACGTGTATTTGTAATGGGCGAAGAGGTTGGCTATTGGCAGGGCACACACCGCGTGACGGCTGGCTTCATCGATGAATTTGGCGAACGTCGTGTGCGCGATACGCCGATTAGTGAGATGGCGATTGCTGGCGTTGCCGTTGGCGCGGCGATGAATGGCTTGCGCCCAGTGGCGGAGATGATGACAATTAACTTCGCCTTTCTGGCGCTAGATGCCATTGTGAACCATGCTGCCAAAATTCATTATATGTTTGATGGCATGTTCACAGTGCCGCTTGTCATTCGTGCGGCCAGCGGCTGGGGCAACCAAGCCACCGCCACCCACTCACATACACCAGAGCCAATTTTCGCACACTTCCCTGGTCTGTATGTTGCCTGCCCCGCCACACCATATGATGCCTATGGGATGCTGAAAACCGCTATCCGCGATGATAATCCCGTACTCTTCACCGAGAGCATCGCCCTCTATCCCAAGCCGGGGCCTGTGCCGAATGAAGAGTATACGTTACCCGTTGGCAAGGCCGATATTAAACGCGAGGGCAGCGATGTTACGTTGATTACCTATGCCCGCGGCGTTGAGTGGAGTCTTAACGCGGCGAAAGAACTGGCCAAAGAAGGCATTGAGTGTGAAGTTGTTGATATGCGCTGGTTACGCCCATTAGATATGGAAACAGCGCTGCAGAGCTTCCGCAAAACGAACCGTGCTGTTGTCGTAGAAGAGAGCCTGCCCATGTATAGCTTTGGCAGTGAGATTGCGGCGCGCCTGCAGGAAGAAGCCTTCGATTACATGGATGCGCCCGTGAAACGGGTAACGGCGATGGATGTGCCGCTGCCTTATGCCCGCGAAATTGAGCTGATGGCGCTACCTGATGTACAGAAAGTGATTAATGCCGTGAGAGAGGTGTTATAACCGATGGCTGAAGCAATCAAAATGCCAGCCGATGGGCTGGTGCTGAACTGGTTGAAAGAAGTCGGCGAAACGGTGAGCAAAGGCGAGGTTATCGTCGAAATTGAAGCCGACAAAGCCACAATGGAAGTTGAAGCACCATCAGATGGTGTGCTTTTAGAGCAAGTGGCCGCGCTGGGCGAAGAGTTGAGCGAAGGCACTGTGCTCGGTTATATTGGCGAAGCTGGCGAACAACCCGCCGCCGAAGCTGCTCCCGCTGCCGCTAGTGCAGAGGCCGCTGCCACACCCACAACGCAAAGCGCACCCGCACCTGCACCCGCCACAACCAACGGCGCAGGCGCTACCCGCACACCAGAAGGGCGCATCAAAGCATCCCCCATCGCCCGCCGTATGGCAGAAGAGCGCGGTATAGACCTTAGCCAAGTCAGCGGCAGTGGCCCCGGAGGGCGCATTGTGAAAGCGGACATTGAAAACTGGACGCCTGCCGACGCTCCAGCAGCCCCCGTATCTACTGGAGCAGCAGCGCCCGCCCCAGCGGTGGCTGGCGTGACATGGGGCGAATTGCCCAGTGGCGAAGATGTGGAGATTATCGACGTTTCTCGTATGCGCTCCCGCATTGCACAGGGCACAACCCTGAGCAAATCCAGCGTGCCACACTTCTATGTCACAACTGAGGTTGATGTTGCGCCAATGCTGGCCTTACGCAAGGAGTTGAACGCAACGCTGGCCGAGCAAGGCGTTAAAATTACGGTGAACGACATCATCGTTAAAGCCACGGCCTTGACATTGCGCCAATTCCCCAACCTCAATTCCCACTTTTATGGGGATAAAATCGTGCGGCACAAGCGCATTCATATCGGCATCGCCGTTTCGTTGCCAGATAATGGGCTGATTAACGTTGTCTCACGCGACGCAGACCGTCTGGCACTCGGTGAACTGGCTGTGCAAAACCGCGATGTCATTAGCCGCGCCCGCGATGGCAAAATCCGCCCTGAAGATATGCGTGGGGCGACCTTCACCACCAGCAACTTGGGCGCGTATGACGTTGACCACTTTATCGCCATTATTGATCCGCCACAGTCTGGCATTCTGGCGATTGGTTCGGCGCGGCAAGTGCCTGTAGTGCTAGAAGATGGCACACTTGGCGTTGGTGCGCGCATGAAAGTGACAATCAGCGTTGACCACCGCGTCAGCGATGGCGCAGAGGGTGCGCAATTCCTACAGGCGTTCAAAGCCTTACTGGAAAACCCAATGCGCTTGTTGGTCTAAATACGAAAGACAGGCAAACGAAAAAGGGGTGCTGTCAAAAACAGTCGCCCCTTTTGCTTTTTAGCTGAGTTTGAACATACGCGCCATGATACGGTCTCGAATGCGGAAGGGCAAACGCCAGACCATAACCAGCATATGGGCATCGCGCCCGATGAGATAGCGGTCACGCGGGCGGCGAGTTGTCAAAGCGCGATAGACGACATCCGCCACTTTCTGGG
>DAOTWU010000395.1:0-8003 GCA_034435735.1 Anaerolineae bacterium
TGAAGAAAACGTCACCGTTTCCTGCGCGCTCAGATGTAAATGAAATATCACCATCAGGCGGTGTAGCTGGCGCCGCAGAGACGCTGATGACAGCATTCGCCGAACTTGAACCCGCAGCGTTGGAGACGGTGAGAGTGACGGTGTAGTCACCGGGGTTATTGTAAGTGAAGAGTGGGTTCTGGTCAGTGCTATCAGTGACGCCATCGCCATCAAAGTCCCAAGCGTAGCTCAGAGGCGCGTCGCCCGTGGAAGCGTCAGTGAACTGAACGGCAAGGGGAGCTTGGCCGGTTGTCGGGTTAGCGGAGAAGTTAGCGGTGGGCGGCACTGGTGGCGCTGTCACAGTAATAAGCTGTTGCACGCTATTGCTGCCCCCAACATTTGTAACAGTTAGCTGAGCTGTATATGTACCAGGTACGTTGTAAACGTGTGTGGGATTTTGCTCCGTGCTATCTACCGTGCCATCACCATCGAAATCCCATTCATAAGATAATCCATCGCCTAACGAGGCATCAGTGAATTGAACAGTGAGCGGGGCTTCTCCACTGACTGGATCTGGTGGGTTAGTGGTGAACGCTGCTACTGGTGGAGCAATAACGACAACCTCACTCACTTGTATAGTTTCTTGGGCGCTATCTGTCCCTACAGGATTAGTCACAGTGAGGGTGACAGTGTAAGTGCCTTGTGTCGTATATTCGAACGTAGGGCTTGCTTCTGTGCTATCAGTAACGCCGTTACCATCGAAATCCCAAGCATAACTGAGTTGCTCACCACTGGATTGGTTGGTAAATGTCACTGTTAACGGTGCTTGCCCGCTAGTCGGGTTGGCGATAAACGCCGCAACTGGGGCAGCCATTGGCTCAGTTGCCGTAATGGTGGCAGTGGCATCCGTAGAACCGCCTGGACCAGTTGCTGTCAATGTCACTGTATAAGTGCCGGGCGCGGTGTAAGTGTGCGATGGGTTTTGTTCGGCACTATCTATCGTGCCATCGCCATTGAAGTCCCATGCATAAGAGGTGACATCGCCCACTGTTGTATTAGTGAACTGTACCGTTAATGGAATGTCACCGCTGGTTGGGCTTGCGGAGAAGCTGGCTACTGGCGCTTGCGGCGGATTGGTTACAGTGATGGTTGTAGTAGCATTGTCTTGCCCGCCATCACCCAGAACCGTGAGTTTTGCTTCATATGTGCCAGCAGAAGTGTATTCATACACTGGGCTTTCGTCTGTGCTATCGGTTAGCCCATCGCCATTAAAGTCCCATAAATATTGGTTGATTTGGCCAGTAGACTGGTTAGTGAATTGCACAGTCAAAGGTGTTTCGCCACTGGTTGGATTTGCAGTGAATGCGGCAACAGGCGCAGCAATTGCTGGATCTTCTACTGTGATTTGGCGGATGAATGTCGAGTTGCCGCCCGGCCCGCTCACTGTCAGGATAACGTTATATGTCCCCTTGTTGTTAAATGTATGTGTGGGGTTTTGGCTGGTATCAATAACGCTCCCATCACCAAAGTTCCATTGCCGCGATGAAATTTGCCCTGTGGACGTGTCGGTGAATTGCACGGTCAATGGTGCTTCCCCACTTGCTTTATCAACAGTGAATGAAGCCACCGGAGCGCTTGGACTAGTGACATTGATTTGTCGCGAAACATTTGCTGTGCCCCCGGGCCCAGTCACCGTGAGCTTCACGGTATATGTGCCTGGCTGCGTGAATGTGTGGACTGGGTTCGCCGCTGGGCTGCTGCCACCATCGCCAAAGTCCCACGTATAGCTTGTGATATTCCCAGAGGATAGGTTAGTGAACCGCACAACTAGCGGCGCTTCACCAGATGTATGGTCTTGCGTAAATGCGGCTATGGGGCGCGGGATAGATGGCGTATTTGTTGGCACTGGGGTGGGTACGCTGTTTTGTATCCTAATATTGCCAACGACAGTAGATTGTATAGTTCCATCACGCAGGAAGACCCGTAATCTTAGTTGGTATAGCCCATCTGGCGATTGCCCGCTTGTTGTATTCCATACTCCTAGGACGCCATTCAATACAGGCGCTTGTACCACACCCGTTGCTGGGAACCACAGATTGTTGGGGTTAGGGTAGGGGCCAAACTCTACTTGATATTGTAGGAAGTTGGGGTGAATAGCAGAGCCTAGTATCTGAACATTCCCTGCAACCACATTTCCTGGAGCGGGAGATAAGATGAAAATACTAGTTGGCAGTGGTGTGCTTGTTGGCGCAGGAATTGCGGTTGGTGGCAATTGCGCCACACTAGTCGGCGGCAAAAAGCTTACCGGTGTCAAAGATGGCAGTGGTGTTAAAGGTACTGCTGATGGTACACCACTTGTCGGTATTGGTGTTCGCGTTGCTTGGGCTAAAGTTGGCGCACTTGTGAGCGTTTCTACCTGTTCCTCCGGCGCGCCACCAAGATTACATGCGCTTACTATTAAAGCCAATATGATGAGTGAAAAAATAAGCGTATAGCGCCTACCGGCTTGTAACGCCATGTTTTTTCCTTTCTTGTGCTAAAATCAATATACGTATTCAACTCTAATTATAGCTAAGAATTCCTAGTGAGCTTGACGTTTGCTATTCGCTATACTTGTGATTGCTTTCTATGGATGTTAAACTTTGAGCCATGAAGATACTAATTGTTGATGATGAACAAGATATTCGTGACGCTTTAGGGCGTAAACTGCGGCGAGAGAATTTCGAAGTTGTTCTTGCTGAAAATGGTTTAGAAGGCTTACGCGCTTTTCATGCCGAGCGGCCAGATTTAGTGGTGCTTGATATTGTTATGCCGGGCGAGATGGATGGTCTAACAGTTTGTCGTCGCATCCGCGAAGTGGCTGACACCCCCATTATGATGCTTTCTGCCCAAGCTATCACTGAACAAGACATTATTGATGGTTTAACTGCTGGTGCAGATGAGTATCTCATCAAACCTGTTCGCTTGAATGAGTTTGTCGCCCGAATTCGCGCCTTGCTGCGACGCATGCAGCTTTCCGGTTCAGAAGCCGAACAGGGATATGATGATGGGTATTTAAGCGTTGACCTTCACCGCCGCCAGGTGCATGTAAATGGGCGTAAAATTCATCTCACCCCTACTGAATTCAAGCTTTTAGCGGTGCTTATGGAAAATGCTGGGCGTGTAGTTTCTCAACGCGATTTACTAGAGCAAGTTTGGGGGCGTGAATATATTGATGATATTTACTATCCCCGCGTTTATATTAGCCAGCTGCGCCGCAAAATAGAGCCAGACTCCAGCAATCCGATTTATATTTTGACAGAGCATCGGGTTGGGTATCGTTTTGAGAAACAATCCCATTCTTTCCCGTAAATTCCCGCCAGTAGTATGTTCCCTTTAGAAACGCTGACACTACTTTTTAATGGCCTGACGCTTGTTTTGGCGTTAGGCTTTCTCATAATTGTGCTTTGGCATGATGCCACTAAAGAAATTAATCAAATTTTCGCTATCTTCCTCATTCTGGTTATTGTTTGGAACGTTGGCTCATTTCTAAGCCAGATAGTGCTTCTTGTCGATGTTCCCCCATTCATCAAACAACTCGCGGTTATTCTGAACTTGGTTGGTTATACCGGTTCTGTTGTTGGGATTTATGTCCTGACCACAGCATTAATTGGTGCGCTAACAAGGCGTTTTCGTTTATTGGCGTTACTGAGCTTATTTGTTATCGTCTCTTACCAAACTTTTCTTATAGTCAATAACCCAGGTATTGATACTGCTTTCACTCAGTACCCAATAGGTACATTACGCCCTATAACTCTGCTTTTCTATTTGGCTTTTGGCGGCACAACGTTTTATTTAGCTTGGCGCTTTCGCAGAAAATCTTCTTCAGCGGTTTTGATAGCCGGTATCATGCTATTTGTTTTGGGGCAGAGTATAGGTTTTCTCAACCCAGAGCTGGGGATTGTTTCCATTGCTACCAGCGTTAGCGCGTTGGGATCGTTAATCATCAGTTTTTCTTTTCTGCGTTTAGAGATTATCCAACCATTAGCCGAACGTGTATCGCAAGTTGAAGCCATGCATCGTGTTGGCTTAGCAATTACAAGCCAAATTGCCACTGATACCGTTCTGAGTGAGATAACACTTCAAGCAACAAATTGGCTAGATGCCGATGCTGCTGGTATTTTCTTATTGCATGAGGATGAATTAGAGCTTGTTGCCGTGCACGAGTTACCACAACCGCTATTGCATTATCGTCTCCCGCTGAGCGATGGTATCGCTGGACAAGTCGCCCGAACTCATGAATCCGTTCTTGTGACCAATTACCGCCGAGATTGGAAAGGCGCGCCTGATTTACCCCTAGCCCGTGATACCTTTGGTTCAGTGTTATGTGTGCCCTTGATGTACGCTAACAATGTGCTTGGCGTATTGATGGTTATCACTGGGCGGCATAATAAGCTTTTGAGTATGGAAGATGTTCATCTTATGGAGATGCTTGCCGCCCAAGCAGCGGTTGCGATTTCTCATGGACAATTATTTGACCGTTTACGCCGTTTAACCAATGAGCTTGAAATTGCGCATAGTCAATTAAACACAGTGCTAAGTAGCACGGATAATCCTGTTTTGGCCGTGAATCGCCAGTTCAAGCTGATTTTTGCTAATCTCGCTGCTCGCCAGCTTTTCCAACTGGATGATCCTCTTCCCACTAAAACAATACCCAAGTTGCTACCTCTCCATGCTCTACCACGCAACTACAAACAAGTTTTAAGAAAGCTACGTGAACAAAAAGGCTATAGCTACGAAATAACCTTAGGCGACACGGTATACTTATGTCATGTCGCCACACTAGGTACAAATCGGGTTGAAGGGTGGGTCGCTGTTCTTAATGATGTTACCCAGTTAAAAGAGCTAGACCGCATCAAAAGTGAAATGGTACGTATGACTAGCCATGACCTGAAAAACCCACTTCAGGCTGCGATGGCTAATTTAGAGCTTTTGCAAGAAGATGTAGAATCTTATGGTAACGACGAAATGATGTATTCGGTACGCTCTATAGAAAAACAGCTAGAGCGCATGAACCGCATTATCCGCGGTATTCTAGACTTAGAGCGTGTAGGAGAGGGAATTAAGTCGTTTGAATCTTGTGATCCTAGACTAAGCATCCGAGCTGTTTTAGATGAATTGCAACACTTTGCTACAGAGCGAAATATCAATTTAGATGTTGTAATTGGTGATGATGTCGCTAATTTTCTCGGTGACCAAGAGCAGTTTGATCGTGCTTTAATCAATATTGTAGAAAATGCTATCAAATTCACTCCAGACAATGGCCAAGTCAAAGTCTGTACGCAGAATCACGAACAAGGTGTTTTATTCAAAGTTATTGACACTGGGATTGGCATTCCAGCAGAACTTCAATCACAGATATTTGCTCGCTTCTTCAGAGGCCGTCAACAAGGTGTAGAGCACGTTAGTGGCTCCGGTCTGGGGTTGAGTTTAGTGAAAACTATTATCGATAATCATAAAGGGCGAGTATGGCTAGAAAGCGAAGTAGGCAAAGGCACAACATTCTATGTTTGGGTACCTGCTGCCACCTCCAAATCGAACTCAAAATAATTTCGCATAGCCATAAGCAAAGGCACACATAATGATAAAGAAAATTTTACCCATTATTGGTCTCATCATATTCTTCACGCTTTTTTCCCATACTCATTATATAACAGCACAATCAACTGATATTCCTCCCACACCTACACTTGCCCCGTCTAAAACTCCCACTACTGAAGCTATCACAGCAACAATCCCCCATACCCCAACTATTTTTCCTACGGATACCCCAACCATCGATCCATCACCCAATTTCGAATCATTCACCCAGCAAGACTTAACAATTCTCGCTGGAAACGTGCAACGACCGAACGGCATTGCTTGGTTCGATAATCACATCTATGTAGCTTGTAGTGGAGATTGGACACTTTACAAAATTCAAGATACGACAGGCAATACCGAAACCTATATACAAGGTATTCGTAATGCCCATACACTCTACATCGAAAAGATAGACAATCAACCCGTTATTTGGGTACCAGACTTTGAAACTAATGCTTTAATCAGAGTAACATCCAATAGATCATCTCGTCGTATTGCCACCGGTTTAGATGCACCATGGGGAATAACGCCTATATCTAATGACGAATTTCTAATCACGAATTTGCTGGGTAATTCAATTTCACTGGTATCACGCACTGGAGATGTTCAAACGATCGTGGAAGAGCTTCGTTCCCCTGCAGGCATTACAAATGACTTTGACAACATCTACTTCGCCAATAACGGTAGTGCCAGACGTTCCATAGAATGGTTTCCAATTGCTGACATAAACTCTGACAATATCACACCATCCCCCCTCGTAACTGGATTGCAGAATACAGCTAACTTAGTTCTAGCTAGTGATAATTTGCTTTACTTCACCTATAGTCTAGGAAATCGAGGTGTTGTTGGACGTGTAAACCCACATACCTGTCTTGCTAAAGATGGTGGTTGTACCAATGATGACATCCAAATCGTCGTATTAACAGAACTCTCTGCACCATTAGCAGGCTTAACCATCACCCCCGACATGCGATTATTCATTCACACACTCTATCGCCATGACATTTTCTGGTTAGATTTGCAGCCTAATAACAATTAAATCGTCGGTGTTTTGATTGCTGTTTTGCATTAAAAACTAAAGCTATAGCTACTGTCCTAGTGGATCAGATAACAGTAACCCAATCAACGCAACCAAAACACCTCCGTTGGTTGCAATCACACCTAGCAGCTCTAGGAATGTTGAGTCCATGAACACATTGATAACTTGCACAACAAAGCCCATGATAAAAATCGTGATGCCTATAACAGCAGGCAACCCCCGTTGCCGCGACAGAATTGTCGATAGCCACTCAATGAACTGTGAAATTCTTTCAGAGCGATCAATGCGTTTAAACATGTTAGTTCCTCTCAATCTACAATAAAAGCTTTATAACGCTCATACAGTTTTTGCGGCAATTGCACAGATAGCATGACCCCGTCTTCTGTGTCACTACGCTCCATTACATGCGCTTCATCATATAAAAGAGCAACCAAATCCCCACGTGTATGAGGTAAACACAAGGTCACTAATTCCATACGGCGGGTGAGTGTTTGCTCAATAACTTCGAGTAACTCATCAATGCCCTCACCCGTATAGGCGGAAACTGCTACAACATCGGTATACTCACCCATCTCAATAACTGGCACATCCCCTTCTAATGCATCCAGTTTATTCCAAACAAGAATTTTGGGCGCAGAATGTACATCTATTTCCGCTAAAGTGTCTTCAACTGCCTCAATATGCTGCTGGCAATTACTATGCGTTGTATCTACAACATGCAAAATCACATCTGCTTCCCGAATTTCCTCCAAAGTCGCACGGAAAGCCGCAATCAGAGTAGGGGGGAGTTTCTGAATAAACCCTACAGTATCTGTCAACAAGACAGAACGCCCGCTAGGAAGCTCTATACGCCTGGTCGTAGGGTCTAATGTCGCAAATAACTGGTCTGCCGCATATACATCCGCCCCCGTCAGTTTATTTAGCAATGTCGATTTTCCTGCATTGGTATAGCCCACTAGCGCAATAACAGGAATACCTGTATCTTGCCGTCTGGCACGGTAGCGGCTTCTATGTTGGCGCACCAATTCCAACTCTTGTTTTAACTTATCTATCTTCTTCTGAATTTCGCGACGGTCTACTTCTAACTGCGTTTCGCCAGGACCACGCACACCAACACCAGAAATCCCCCCACGTGAGCTACCTCCAGCTTGGCGGGCTAAATGTGTCCACAGACGTGTAAGGCGCGGTAAGCGATATTCATATTGTGCTAGCTCTACTTGTAACGCACCCTCACGAGTTTTAGCATGCTGTGCAAAGATGTCTAATATCAAGGCAGAGCGGTCTAAAACCTTTATTTCTTCACCAAATCGCTTCTCTAACTCTCGTTGATGGCGTGGCGACAATTCATCATCAAAAAGCACAA
>DAOTWU010000396.1:0-21404 GCA_034435735.1 Anaerolineae bacterium
TTGTGCTTTTGCTATCTCTGTACGGCGTTATAACGTGGTTGCGCCGTCGTAGTGACCCCAAATCGCACCCGATTATGCGTTCACTCGCCCGCTATGGCGATCCAGAAATGGTGGCGGATGAATTGCAACGGGAATATGACCGTGGCATGGACAAGGTGGGCAATATCTATCTGGGGCAAAACTGGATGTATTACCAGTTCGGCGCGAATTTTCAGGTGATAAAGTTGAGCGACCTCGCATGGCTATACAAAAAGGTTATCAAACAGCGTGGTGTCTCAACCTATCATGCTTTTTTCTATGACAAACACGGCAAAAATGTATCCGTGAGCGCCCGACAGAAAAACGTGGATGCCATGTTAGAAGCGGTTGCACAACGTGCGCCATGGGCTATTGCTGGCTATACAGCGGAGATTGAAAAGGCATGGAAAAAAGACCGTGCTGGCTTCCTCGCTGCTGTAGAAGAACGCCGTATGAAAGCTGCTGGGGGCAATTGGGGTTAAGCTTTCCCATAGGATTGAATGTTGCAAAAGCTTCGGGGGCGTTCTAATCAGGACGCCCTTTTGATTGGCCATGTCTACAGTTGCGCTTGTCGTGCCTGTGCTAGCAGGGTACTATTGAACTTAACAAAAGCGCTTCAAATGTAACAGGAAAAGGCGGTTAATTGTGGTGACCATGCATCCACTGGAACACTTTTATTATGGTCAGTTTGTGCGACGGGGCGAACCAGAAGGAGAGCCGCGTTTACTGGCAAAATCGGCAGGCGTTGCCCAATCGCATGTTGCCGACGCTTTACGCGCCGCGTTAATCCCACCTTTAGCTGGTGTACCGGATGGTTCATGGGCGCTTTTGCGCGGGCAAAAAGTCCCTTTTATCTTTGTTCAGGCCGGTATCGGGGCTGCTGGCCAAACGATGCTGCATTTTATTTTTATGCCGGCGGATGTGTTGCGTGCCATCGCTGGCAATATCTCCACGCTGCTACCGCTATTACACACTGAATGGCCAACTTATGACCGTTTGGGCGATGAGTTAATGCCCTTAACCTTGCAAGTCCAGGGGGCAGCGGATGACCAGACACAAATTGATAATTTACTAGAACTCATGACTCTTACTGGCAACCGCATTCAAAATATCGAGCATTTACTTGGTGCGCTGGTGCAGGGCTTGCCAATTGTTGTTTATGGCGCGCCTAAAGAACGCCAACCCCGCGCCCGCTTTATCGAGGGTATGTTGACATTGTTGCCCCCATCTGCGCGTTTTAGTGTTACATTCGCTACTCATACACAAAGTGTCACCCGTGTAGAGGCGCAAATCCGTTTTGTAGAGGATAAACCGCCCTCGGGTACGGTAATTTTTCATTGGAAGCAAAACAAGCTCTTGGGCGATAGTGTTGAGCGGAACGAATATAGTCGTTTCATCACTAGCCAATTGCGTTTAGACCCTCAGCTTGTTATTGAGCAAAATACACGGCTTACATCAGTTGCTGGTTGGCGCTTGCGTCGTGGCGATAGGTTGGTTGACGCTTTGTCTTATGCCTCCTATCGCTTGAAATTAGACGATGCCCTGCAAAACAATCTGCCTGTCGAAATTGAAGAGGTTTCTCGCGTCCTAGCGGAAGACCCCACACTGACCGATGCGCTACGTAGTACATATGCTAACCATTTGGTGCGCCTCTCTCTGGCATTAGATGATATGCAACATGCTGACCCTATTGCTATCACCTTGCGTAATGACCCGCGCTTAGAGCAAACTGTTCATTCACAGCTTTCTGAAGCACTACAAAATGGCAAGGCGCATCTCATCTATGAAACCCTGCTGCGCTGGTTAAAGAACCCGCTTGGTCCATCAGGTCGCATCTGGACAGACCTCGTTCATCAGGCCGCGTTAGCCTATGTTGATGAAATGCTGACCCGTCGCGATATGCGCGCTATACATGCGTTTATAGACCGCGCCATTACGATTGATGAGTCACTATCTATCGGACGCATTGTCCCCACGCTGGTAGAAAAGCTTGTGCCGCTCATTCAGGTTGATAAAACATTGGCCCAACGCTTATTTGTGCTCGCCGCCTATCACCTAGAAACTGAGCGATTGCGCCGCTTATTGACATCGAAGATTTTTATACAGGAACTGCCACGTTCGGTGGCCGTGTTAATGGCTTATATCAGCGGCGCACAGCACACACCACCGCCACCAGGCACACTTTATAAAGCCGCAGCAGCTTTTGGCGATGAACATGCACCAATGGTGCTCATTCGCTTCGTTGGCATGGCTGATGATAGAACGCTCATCCACTTATTAGATGCTGATGCATTGCGGGGCTTGCTCAATGCTGCCTTATCAGAACGCGGTACGACCTATGCCGGTTTGCTCTTCCAGATTGTCCGCACATTTAATCGTGACCAGCGCTTAAAAGAACTAGGTTCGCCGGGCACACGGGTGCTCCTCCAGCTTTTGCTGGCTTTGGGTGAATATGAAGAATTAGCCCACCAGATGAAGCGTCACGCCCGTGTTTTATATCCCGGCGATTTGATGCTCAATTACTTGCGGGCGGTACAGGCTGTTTTTGCTGGCACGCCTATGCCCGCCGAAAAACTCCGCACTGCGCTAGAAGCGATTAATAAGCATGGCATTATTGATGTGCCATATCTCTGTGCGGCTGTAGGTGCTTTAGAAGCTAGCGGCTGGTCGCCCAATATGCGCGATATTGCGGATTTTGTCGCTGATGGTTTGTTCAACACACCGCGTTATCTGAGTGTTATTCAACCAGAAGCGGTCTTTACTCTTTTGCGTTACTATGCCGAACGCCAAGATACCGAGAACGCTATCAAGGTTGCTGGCCTCATTCCCAGTGTTGCCGCCCACATGGAAGATGATGGTTTGCCCGTTGTTAGCCGCATGTATCAGGCGATGAACTGGAATGAGCAGGCGCGCGTTGTTGCATTGGATTTACTACGCCGCTTTGTCCGCGAAGCAGATGACCGAGAAGCGCGCCAAGCCGTGACCGTTTTTGGAAAAGAACTGGGGCGTGAAGTTCAGCGAAAGCTTGATGTGACTTATCGCGTCAATGCGCTGATGGGCGGGGTAGGGCTAGTTGATTACGCCCGATTTTTAGAGACGGTCGGCACATTTTTACATGATTGCGCTGCGGCTTATGCTGATAAAAACAACAACTTGAGTTTTGGCGCGTTACTGGCCATTTTAGACCGCTTAAAGCAAGGGCTATCCCGCCTAGAACGCACCGATTTGGCCGAAGTTTTAATTGCAATGGCGCGGATGATCGCCCAGCTTGGTGCGGCTCGCCAAACGGCGCTTTCTCAAACGGGGATATTGACGGGCAAAGATGATCCTAAAAGCGCGCTCGATGTATTTCGGGCGATGGGCGGGTATTTTGCTGGTGGCAAGCGCTATAATGTTGACTTAACTGTACGCGGAGAGCCTAACCCATTCATTGGACGCAGCGCTGAAGAAGTTAAAGACACCATCGAACTCACCCACGATGTGCTGCAATCAATCCTTAAGGCCTTGCCGCCAGATATTCCCGTTCCGTTCACGATAGATGAATTGCGCGATGAATTGCGCAGCATGTGGGAAGCCTTGCCAGAAGACCAACGCAAAGAAATCCATCGCACCTTAGCGGTCGAGTTCCAGCGAATTCCGTATTACATTCACTACATCACCGAACAAGGCGATATTAAAGCCCTTGTGCCAGATAGCAATTTGGGCAAGAAAATTGATCGCGGCAAACATAAGCCTAAATCGACATTAGAGATGTTCCGTTTTATCTATAACTATCTTCTCACCGCCATTTAATCAAGCTGAGATGCCGCCTTTGGTGCGCATTTCAGCACGCCGTTTTATAATGGGGGCGATTAGGGATGCTGTAGAGACTGAGGCGGCTATATGGATGTTGGCGTAGAGATTAAAAATCAATATCAGGTTGTGGAGCATATTGGGCGCGGCGGTATGGCCGATGTCTGGTCTGCCAGAGATGTGCGTTTGCAGCGCTTGGTGGCGATAAAGACCATTGCTCACGGCCTCTCTGGTGATGTTGACCCCGTCGCTTTATTTGAGCGTGAAGCCCGCACGATTGCCAGCATGGAGCATCCCCATATTCTCCCCATCTATGATTTTGGCGAATTTGAAGGCCAGCTCTATATTGTCATGCGTTATATGCCTGGCGGTTCGCTGGAAGGCCTCATCGAGCGTGGGCCAATGCTGCCTGAAGATGCGGTGCGTTTAGGTGATGCCATCGCCAGCGCGTTGGATTATGCCCATGAGAATAAAGTCATCCACCTTGATTTGAAGCCACCTAATGTCCTGCTAGATAGCAGTCAAGCGCCTTATCTGGCAGATTTTGGCCTCGCCACTTTTCTTGATCCAGAAGGTCGCGCCCGTAATCCTGGTTCTGGCACATTGCTTTATATGGCGCCAGAGCAACTCACTGCCGAACTTATTGACCACCGTGCCGATATTTATAGTTTTGGCATTGTGCTTTACCACATGTTTACTGGTCGGCTGCCTTTTGATGGCTCAATGTCTTTTGCTCTGCGCCAGCTACAGTTTCACGATGAATTGCCAGATGTCACCGAATATAATCCCGCATTACCGTTTGAGCTAAACGACGTTTTGCGCCGAGCAACGTCTGTTGATATTGCCAAGCGCCCCGCTCCCTTACAAGCGCTCATGGAAGAAGTGCGAAGCGTGATTGGCGTTGCTGGCACTGCCATCAATATACAAGCGGGTTTTTCCGAGCTAGATTTGCCCGATACTGACGATTTGAGCCTTATTGAAGCACTCAATATTTATAACCGCGCTCGACAGGCGTGGGCTGGTGGTAATGGCCGTTTCATTCTTGGCGTTACCCACTTTATGCTCATGGCAGATTATTACGCGAGCGCCTCCCAGCACGGGCTGGAGATTGATTTAGCTGGCTTACAAATGCTTTTGCGCGGGGCGATTGAATATGATTACCAGCTTGAATACTGGTGGGAGCAATTGAATGATGAGAATCGCCGTTGGGTTTGCCTCCACGCGATTCGCAGTGGCAACGCCCCCGCCCGCACTCGCGCTTTCCGCCGTTTAGAAACCTTGCCAGATGACGAAGAGGGGCCAGTAATCCCCCGCCTTGTTGCCCAAGCGCTGGAAATAGAAACCGACGAAACCGCGAAAATGGCCGCCTTAGATGTACTGGGGACGCGCGCCCGTTTCATGCGTGACCAGCCAGAATATCGCCTGGATACGTCGTTGCGGGGCAATCTGATTACATCATTCACTCGCATCACTTTACAGTTGGCGCCTCAAGGCGTTTGGCGAGAGGCGGTTTATAGTCCAGAGATTGATTTGCTCCTGGCAGATATTGCGCTCAATCAAGGGATGCCGCGCGTGGCCGATTATGCAGCCCGCATCATAGGACGTATTCACTCTTTAACCGCTGTGCGTGCCATTGCCAATGCCCAACGTGCTGGAAAACGCGGCGCTTTGCGTGCGTTGGCTTTTGTCCGCGATGAAGCCCCAAACTTGCCTGATGTTGTCACTCGTCAAGGGCGTTTCTATGCTTGGCTTACCAACACCGCCCGCCGCATGGCCGATAGGCCAATGGATACAGTGTTGCGTTTTGTACTGGCTTTATTGGCCGGTTGGTTGGCGATGGGCGAGCATGTTTACAGTGTGTTTCGCAGCCAAGACTTATTCACGCCCCAGCGTTGGGGTAATACTATCGCCATTGGCTTAGTGTTCGGCTTATTGATAGGGGTGCTGGTTCTACTGGCAGACCAGTTTAACCGCCGTCTGGTGGGCTTCTGGCATTGGTGGTTGCGTTTGTTTGTACATGGCGTAGCGGGCTATATTATTGGTGTGCTGGCGTGGGCCTCTTTCACATGGTTCTTCCTACAGGGCGAACCGCATTGGCCACTTATGCGCTTCGGTGGGTTGGGATTGGCGTTTGGGTTTGTGCTGGCTGCTATTTTCAACTTGCGTGGTTGGTCAGCGATGGTAGTCACCGCTTTAGCTACCTTTGTTCCGCTATACGCCTCGTTTTATCATTTTTGCCAGCAAGCGTTTCTCTGTTTCACGCCTGATGGCGAGCTTGTACCAAACTTCAATTTCACCCCCATTGTTGGGCTGGGGTTGCTCATCGGCATTTTAATCAGCCTGACAGTGCGGGCACGTTATCCATCTGCGCCCGCGTTAGATAGCGTATTGCCTTCACTAGTGCGCCCCTTTATTGGCGCGTTGGCTGGTTTGGCCACTGTCTCGGCGCTTTGGTTTGGCCTAGCTAGTGTATTCGCTGAAGGCTATATCACTTGGGATGGGATTACTGCCTTTTTCTTGATAGCGCTTGCCCTTGGGGGTGGGTTTACCTATGCGCTAGGGTTTGGCGGGCGCTGGGCATTTATCTTTACGGCGGGATTGGGCTTCCCACTGCTCTATAATATGTATCAGGGGTTCTATCAAGCTGTCCCTGTGAACATAGTTGCGCCGCCTCCCTTACCTCAATATATTCCTTCGCTCTTGTATTACGATGTTGGCGCACAAATTTTCACCATTGGGTTACCTATGGCGATTGTTATCGCTATAGGCGGCCATGCACAAGCGTTATTTGCCGACCTGAAAACACTTATCCCCATGCGCCAAAATCCACCAGAGCGTAATGGCTGGCTCAGCACTACATTGCTCTATGCGATGGGCGTGGGCGTTGTCGTCTCGGCGTTCTCATTATTCTCCCTGAAAAATGATATCGCTTGGGCTTTGTTATGGGTTGTCTGGGGCATATTGAGCTTCATCACAGCATTCGCGGCGTGGAATTGGCGGCGGTGGGGCGCTTTGGGTGTGGTGGCGCTCTATGCGCTTTTGCCTTTGGGCGGTCTTGCGCTTGATTTACGGGTGGGCATGGATTATGTCCGCGCTGGCGAATCTGTGCCCCTCTTCACTGCATCCGTTGGTAGCTTAGTGTTCGCTATATTGCTCGGCCTATTCGCCTATGGTGCGCTTAGAAAACATCTTTGGGGCGGGCTTGGCATCGCGGTTTTACTGGTGGCTTGGTTCTTTGGTGCATTATTCTTTAATTTGAACACTAGTTTCTTCCTGCTAGGGAGCTTGCATCTGGCATTAGTATCTTATGCCCTGAGCACCGTTTGGCAACACTTTGCCACTCCAGCCGCTACCCCAACGGAAGAAAAGGCCGCAACTGTTACCCTTAAACCAGCGCTTTCTATGGCTACCGAACTTGATGTTGAAGATTCTGCTGGGGTTATGGCTGTTGATATGCGTACCGAACTCGATGCACAAGCGGGCAGTGGAGATGTAAGTGACGAAGCGCCAGCCACACAACCAGCACAAACGGAACTCGATGTACAAACCGACGTGGCGGAAACAGAACTCGATGTTCATGTAGAACCGCCACAAATAGACATTGATTTAGAGTGGAATATTCCCACACCACCCGTGCGCGAATCAGACCCCGATGCGACGAATCCTGTGCGGGGGCAAACCGATGTGGTGATCGATTGGGCGGCAGATGATGACACTGTGACCGATTCCATGAAAACGGAGATGGATGTTAATGCCGTCCCGCAGACTGATGTGCAGATTGAATGGGAGGCCGCGGATGAGTCACCAGAGCGCGAGCCAGACCCCGATGCGACGAACCCCGTGCGGGCACAAACTGACGTAGTGATCGATTGGGCGGCAGATGATGAGCCATCGCCTTCGTTGAGTGATATGATGAAGACCGAACTAGACCCTTCTGGCGGAGAAGTTGAATCCCCCAAACCGCAAACAGAGGTGGACTTATCGGCTTTGTTGCCATCCGATGATGAAGATGAAGAGGACGACGATTAGGGCTGTGAGTAAAGCCGCCCGCCAAACTCGTTGACTAATTCGTTATCCAATTCATCGGCATATCCAGCGATAAGCTCAATAATCGTGTTGGCCTCTACCGGGTCTAAGCCTGCTAACGGGCGTTCGTTATAGATATACACAACATCTAGATAAACGCCCAGTGATGCGTTCGTCAATTGCAAATTAAGCTCTAATAAACGGCGGTATAAAGCAAGCAAGCCCGTTTGAGGCAGATGCATGATAGGCGACAACACCTGTAAAAAGCCGCGCCCGTCCTTTTGTGAAACGTAAATTTCAATCGTGGCGGAACCGTGACGAAAGCTCCAGCCAAATCCATCTTCTATTGGCAAGCGCGCCTCAGCGGGATTCACTTTAATATCAGCCAGAATACGCTCTACTGTCGCCGCATGCGCCTCTAATGATTGGTCTTTTGCTCTACGAAACCACATTTATTCTCACCTGCCTCGTTGGTTATAGTTTATTGCCCAATTTGCCGCCCACAGCGCAAACATAGCTGGTTATAAGTTCCAATAGTTGCTTGGCAGTGGGGGCAGGGCATATATTTACCCTCGCCATAAAGCTGCCCCAACTGTGGCTGGGGGAAGCGCTGTTGATTTAAGGCATAGGGCAACACGCCCCCACAATTTTCACAGTAGAACCCGCCATAAGCGGCGACCATGCTGGCAAAACCACAGTGCGGGCAATATTGGCGGTTACTCGTATATTGAATTTCTTGTATGTATTTTTGCACTAGTGTATAGATATAAGTGATGTGCACACCATAATAATGATTGGACGAACGCGACATATTGCGCGTCATCATCCCCACCAAATAACCGCTATCATCCATGAGTGGCGCACCACCCGCATCAACAACGCGCGCGATTGTTGTCGGTATCCAGTATTCGGCTAATTTGCGCCCGGTTCTCCGTACCAGTCCGCGTATGGGCTGTTTTTGATAGGCATAAGCCGTAATTTGCATCCGTTCCGCTAGTGGGTACATGGCTGTAATGGTTAATAGTTGCCGCACTGTGGTAGGCACTCGTACAAGGGCGATGTCGCTCTCTGGCCATGCACGGACAACTTTCCCCTCTATGACTTGCCCCTGATGTAGCTCTACTGTGACCTTCTCTAACCCACCAACAGCATAGCGCGTTGTGGCGATGAGGCCATCAGTCGTCACAAAGAACCCGCTGCCTTCCCCATTTGGCCCACCGCTGATGCCAACAGTTCGGTAGCTAGATGCACCCGTATCACCGCTATAAGGGGGCTGGGGCGCGGCCTGTGATGTGGGGTTTTGGTAATACATCTGTTGGCGATAGGCCTGCGTATCGGTTTGTTGTGGCGGTGGTTGGAATGGCTGTAATGGGCCACTATCGGTAGGGCGTGGTGGTTCAATATGTTGGGCTGGCATTTGTGGTGGTTGCTGTGGCGGCGCTGGGTAATAGGGCAAGGGGCCAGTGTCACCTGTTCGCGTTGGTGGCTGTTGTTGCACTTGTGGGTAATAGGGCAAGGGGCCAGTGTCGCCCGTCTGTGCTGGTGGCTGTTGTTGCACTTGTGGGTAATGGGGCAAGGGGTCAGTGTCACCTGTTCGCGTTGGTGGCTGGGGCGCTGGCGGTAGTTCTGGGTAATTTAACTCGGCAATACGGTCTTGGGCATATTGGTTGCTGGGGTCAGCTTGTAGGGCGTTGCGGTAGCACTCCAGCTTAAACGCTGGATCTTCGCGGGTTTGCGCCAGCCAAATATAGGCCGCTGCTCGCTCGACACCGCGCAAACGCTCATCACGCAATGCTAATTTAAGATAGCGCGCACCTTCGGTGATATTGCCTTGTTTGATGGCTTGAATGCCTGATTCCAAGTTTCGTCGTGGCATGAGATTCACATGTTTCAGGTTTGGATATACAGGCATTATAGCAAGAGTTAGCGCATTATGCTGTTGGCCTCACTCATATCTTACCCATTCTTCTCCCTCTATCATTTGTTCTGGTAATGGGACAAGTTGAATCCATGAATTTCCGGGTTTGAGATAGAGTATTTGCCCGTCATTGGTTTCAAAGCGCATCAAATCTGGCCGCGTTGGGCGTAACCAACGCCCCTCATAGCGCA
Source organism: Anaerolineae bacterium (assembly GCA_034435735.1). Taxonomy (GTDB): domain Bacteria; phylum Chloroflexota; class Anaerolineae; order Aggregatilineales; family Phototrophicaceae; genus S146-30. The sequence goes on from DAOTWU010000396.1 coordinate 9,946, forward strand.
ACCCATCCCGAAAGACAATCGCATCGCCTTCTGGCCAGACAGTAATTTGCACACTATAGCTCACACTATCTTGCCACACACTTTCGATAATGTCGGTGAAATAGTGGCCAGTATAGACGATAATTACATTGGCCGCGCTCACCTGTTCGCCCGTGTTGGCATCACGATGAGGCTCGCCATCTACCCAACGGTAATATCGCCCGCTTGTGGCGTCATATTCCCAGCGTACCCGCGTTGTGCGATAGCGCACATCAACAAGCACGCCGCTGCCGCTGGGATTTTCTGGCGGTTGTTCACTGAAGGCCATGCCCACTAGATTAGGGCGTTGTGCGTGCCCTTCTTGCGCGGCTAATTCCCAAATGGCGGCAGTATTGGCGAACATGTTATGAGGGATTTCGATTGTTTCATCACGCCAGAAGTAAGGACGACCATAGAGCACGCCTTTATAAGCGCGGTCAGCAAACTCTGATGGCGGAATATCACCCAATGGCGCGACTTCTTCGCTACCAGGGATGCGTAGCGCCACATCTTCCGAGCCGTAAATGCGCTTTTCTACGCCAATGCTCGCCCCGCTAAAAACTAGTAACCCTTGATACATTGGCACAAGCTCATAATCAATTAATCGGGCGCTCCGTATTGACCCAACACGCTCTGGTGCTTGGCTATAGAAAATTGCCGAAAAGCGTGTAATGCCGCCCTCTGTGTAATGCTCAAATACCAAATCCGCCGCACCAATACCTGCCTGTGGTCGTACTAGTGGGGGATAGTTAGAAATTTTGACGACCATTGGGCGGCGATTGAGGATAGATTCATCGCTAACAGGTAATCCCGTCAATGGATTAACTGATGCGGGATAGTTTTCAGGGCCAATAATTTGGGGTGTCGCTTCTGGTGTGGCCTCTGCAATAGGCGTTTCTTGGGAAATTGGTTGTTCGACTTGCGCAATCTCAAGGTTTATCGTATGAATTTCTGATGTATGCTGTTGTGGAGGCGGTGTCGTGGATAAACTGCACCCAACCAGGATTAACACCGTAAAAATAAATGTGCGGTGGGCATTTGGTCCTAAAAGCTTGTGCACGATAGCCTCCAATCTGATATAGTGATAAGCGCATTATACGGCATACTCATCGATTCAAAATGTCGATATGCCGGTCACCATCAAAAAATCTTGACAATTGCCCACCATCTCCGCTAGTTGACGCTTATTTAGCGGCGGGCTATAATCAAGGGGTATACATCTCTTTGAGATATATACACAGATTGATGCGTGTTCCCGGCAATACTTAAGGGAATTGTTGAATGCCACTAAAAGGTAACATCAGGGATTTTAGCGCTACCCAACTTTTTAATCTGGTCAACTTGTCGCGTCGTACAGGTACGTTAACTGTTTTCGAGGGGATACCTACCGGCGAAAAAGATGCGATGGGCGGCGAGAAGATGAAAGCCGGGAAAGAGCGCGCCCGCGTCGTCTTCAAAAATGGCAAGCTCGTTCATGCTGCTCTGGCTGACCAAGATAATGGTCTAGTCGCCGTTTTGGAGAAGGCCGGCAAACTCACCGCTGAACAAGCGAAACGTATTCGCGAACGGGCGAAGCAAACGAATGATAAAGCTCTCGCCATGCTTTTGATTAATGCGAATTACGCCACTAAAGAGGATATTGTCGCCAGTATCCGCCAGCATTTGCTTGATGTGGTGTATAACGTAATGGCATGGACAGACGGCCCGTTCGTCTTTGAGGATGGGACATTGCCTGGCAATGACCATATTTTAGTGCCCATTGACCTTGAAAATGTCATCATTGAAGGGGCACGCCGTATTCGAGAGGCTGAGCAATTGGTGGAGCATATCCCCAATCTTGATATGGCCCTCAAATTCCCAGAGAACCCCCGCGAAAAATTCAAAGGGGTGCATCTGAGCGTTGAAGAATGGCGGGTTGTCTCGTTCGTAAACCCCAAAAATACCATTCGCCAAATCGCCAAAGCGAACAATATGTCCGAAATGGAGATTCGGCGCGTGGTCTATGGTCTCGAACAGGCAGGGCTTGTCGAAATTGTCAAGCCGCCCGGCATGGAAAATAAGGCCAAAACTGCTTCACGGTCGCGCCGTACTGCCGCGCCACCAGTGCAGAAGAAGGTCGTTAGTAAATTGATTGATAAGATTAAGTCGCTGTAGTTTGGGGGCATTGCGGCACCCGCTTTCACTATATAGGATTGTCGGGCCTGCCGTTTTGTAATAAAGTGTAGGTGGTTGGCTGAAAGATTATTCTGATGGCAATCATCATCGTCCGAATTTTTACGGACACGCTCTCTACACAGGCGAATGCCAGTGAACTATATTATTCGGACTTCATCTGGAAGAGCGGGTAGATTATGCAGACAGTTAAGATGGTTATCACGGGGCCGTTTAGCTCCGGCAAGACGGAATTTATTCGGTCCATTAGTGAAATCGAAGTAGTCTCTACCGAACGTGATATTTCTTCGGCAGCAGAAGCCGAAGTCAAAGAAGCAACGACGGTGGCGATGGACTTCGGGCGTATCACCGTTGACGACGACCTTGTGCTCTACCTGTTCGGTACGCCGGGGCAACGCCGCTTTGATTTCATGTGGGAAATCTTAGCGGAGGGCATGCTCGGCTTCGTCGTCATGGTCGATAGCTCTAAACCAGAAACCTTCCGCGAGGCGAAAAGTATTCTTGAAACGTTCCGCGCCTATGCGCCAACACCTTACGTTGTCGCCGCCAATAAGCAAGACCATCCTGATGCCTGGAGCCCGGATGACTTGCGCATTGCGCTGCGCATCGAAGAAGGCGTGAAGCTCTTACCTTGCGTGGCTAAGGAAAAAGAGAGCGTCAAGAACGTTTTGCTAGAATTGCTATACTCCATCCTCGAAGAGATGGAAGGTTAGTCAGTATTTTGTTTATTTTATCAGCACGATACACGAAGGCGTAGCAGCAGTGCCGATCTTCGTTACTGAACAGGGGATTGTCCATTACGAAAAGTACGGACGGGGACGCCCCGTTCTTTTGTTGCATGGTTGGCTTGGCTCGTGGGCGCTTTGGCGCGATACCATTGAAATTCTTGGCCGCGAGTTCAGCACCTATGCACTAGACTTTTTCGGTTTTGGCGATTCCTTCGAATATACAGGGAATTTCTCAGTAGATAATTTCGTCAACCTCGTTGGCGAATTTATGGACCGTTTAGGGATTGTCAAGGCGCCGCTTATTGGCCATTCAATGGGCGGTACGGTGTCGCTGGCCGCTGCCACACGCTTCCCAGAAAAAGTGGTAAAGGTCGGTGTCGTTGGCTCTCCTATTCAAGGTACATCCTTAAACTTGCTCTTGAAGCTATCCGGCTATCGAGCTTTTGCGCGCCTTATCTGGACATCACCGCCATTATTCCGTTTATTTCTTCGTGGCTATGCCTATTTGATGTCGCGTAATGGCAAACGATTGGGACGGATGATCACTGAGGATGTCTCCAAAGTAACGGTCGATAGCTTCTTCCAAAGTATTGGCACATTACGCGATACCGATTTGCGGGGGCAAATTGGGCAGTTGAAGATGCCCGTTTTGGGCGTATATGGCAAGCGCGATATTATCGTTAGCCCCAAGCAATCGCGTGTGCTTAAACAATATGTGCCCCATAGCCAGATTGCTTGGTTCGAAAAAGCTGGTCATTTTCCGATGCTAGACGAACCAGAGCATTTCCACGAAACCGTGAGAGATTTCCTCCATAACGGCTAAAGTGAACAAATTGATTGAAAACGGCGCTCTTTGTTCAAGGGCGCCGTTGCTGTTTATTGCAAAACTGTCCGCATGTGTTACCATTGACTTGATATTGGTAACATATGGTAGGGTATTTGTTTGTATTTTGAAAGCTGACCCCATATAACCATAGGTGGATGCCTCATGCGTCGTTTTGTGTTAGAAGATAATCGCCATATTGCGCCCTTTAACGAACCTGCGCGCGAGTTGACCATTGCTACCCGCCCGCTCAAATTTCATCAGGAAATTCTCTTCACAGAGTTGTATGGTGATCGTTGCTCTTTGGGGGGCACATTTAGCAGCCCAGACGAGTTTTCTACTATTGAAGGCGAGGCTGTTGTTTATCGTGATAACCTTTGGTTTGACCGCGAATTCCTTGAATACTTCATGTATAACGCCATCAATAGCAAACGCGCTTGTCGGGTGGCATTTCGGGCGGATGATCCAGCTTTTAAGACGTATGCCTTACCCCTGACTGAGGGATTCGAACCTGGCATCGATTTTGAAGGCAACCCAATCTATTACGCCGACCTCTGGTATTTTCCCGATGGTTATACACCCGATGTTATCCCCATTGTTGTGCCCTCAGATGCTGAGGAAATGGGCTTTTACAGTGTGCCGGACTTCATGACGATGGAGCAGGGGAATTTGACGCATTATGCGCCTGCCCGCGCCATTCTCTCTATTGAAAGCTGGGTGCATGTGTATTTCGGTTCGATTATCTTCGGCTTGTTTGCCCGCGCTAGCCGCTTCGACCGTTTTGTAAAAAATCATAATTTCTATGCCTTAAAACTATTATGGCGCGCCATATTAGAGCAAAAGCAACTCCTCAGCACCTCTGCTGTTGTGCAGGTAGGCAAAAACACTACCATTCATCCCACTGCCGTGATTACCGGCCCGGCGAAGATTGGCGATAACTGCAATATTGGGCCGGGTGTGATGATTGATAATTGCACCATTGGCGATAATGTCACCATTGATGATGGTTGCGTCCTCATGATGAGCACGGTGGCTAACAACTGCTTCTTGCCTTTCCGCGCCTCGCTATACTTGACCGCCGTCATGGAAAGCACCATTATTGCCCAAAATACCTGCCTTCAAATGTGCGTTATCGGGCGCAATAGCTTTGTTGGCGCGGGGAACACTTTTACCGATTTTGTGTTATTAGAACAAAAGCCCATTCGTGCCGCCCGCGGTGATGGCACGCTTGACGAAGTGGGGCAAATTGTGCTTGGCAGCGCCATTGGTCATAACTGCCGCATTGGTTCGGGTATGGTGGTGTTTCCGGGGCGCATGATTGAGTCTGATGTGGTGCTATTTGCCTCTCCCCAACGCCGTGTTATCAGCCGTTCGGTGACATTTGAGGAGAGTGATCATCACTTTGTTCGTGGTGGAGAGACCTCTCATAAGCGCTTCTATCCACGTAAGGATGAAATTCCTGAACCTGGCGATGATACATGGTAAATCGTCAGGGGGTAGAAAAACATACATCCCTACAACAAAAACATAACGCTTTTTAGCCACGAAGTGCGTTACAATGGATAGCAAAGCGGGGTAGTAGTTTGACCTTATTTAGGAGCACCTTCCAGTGACTCAAGATACGTTTGCATTCATTATTCATCCAATACAGATAAAAAAGGATGTGAAGCGCAAGTTCCCCATTCTGGGGACTATTTTGCCAGAGCCTGTTATCAATTATGCGTCGCGCTTCTTCCCCCCCTTATACATTTCTGAAATTACAGGCGTTCAATCGGTAGCCACAGGCAACGAAGCAAAGGGGTTTTTCCTGGCTGTTCCCTATACGCCGCCCACCATGATGGCACTGCCACCGGAGACTGTATACCGCAAAATTGTCGCTACTGGCCATAAAGCAGAAGCGCTTGGTGCGCGTATTTTGGGGCTGGGCGCTTTTACATCCGTGGTTGGCGATGCCGGTATTACAATTGCTGAACGCCTCGACATTCCTGTGACGACAGGCGATAGCTACACAGTGGCGATTGCCGTTGATGCACTTTTTGAAGCGGCGCGCCATATGGATATTGACCCCCAAAACGCCACTGTTGCAGTGGTCGGGGCAACTGGCGCTATTGGCAAGGCTTGTGCCCAGTTACTCGCTTCAAGCTGTGCTGAATTATTGTTGGTTGGCCGCCGCCCTGATGCTGTCGAAGCAGTGCGCGAATTATGTGAAGGGCAGGGCGCAACGCTCCATAGCACCACGGATATAAGCCAGATTTATAAAGCGGATTTGATTTTGACCGTGACCAGTGCGATTCATGCGGTGATTGAGCCGGAACATTTGAAGCCTGGCGCTGTTGTGTTGGATGTGGCACGTCCCCGCGATGTTTCCGCCCGTGTCGCCAGCGAACGCAATGATGTGCTTGTGATTGAGGGGGGCATGGTTGATGTGCCCGGCCCAAACCTGAACTTCAACTTCGATTTTGGCTTTCCGCCACGTAAGGCTTACGCCTGCATGGCCGAGACGATGATACTCGCCCTAGAGGGGCGCTATGAAGATTACACCATCGGGCGGAACTTGAGTTTAGAGCGCATTCATGAAATATCTTCGCTCGCCAAGCGCCATGGTTTTGCCTTATCTGGCTTGCGCGCCTTTGAACACGCCGTCACCCAAGACCACATTGATGCCGTTCGGGAGCGCGCGCTTATCCGCCGCAAAACATGGTCACCAGCCACCCTCTAATGTTAGTAGGGGTGTTTGTTAGCAAATTTCAACCAAATATTCCAGTTTTGTGCAGTTTTAATGCTGATGGTGTATCATTTGCATAGGGCTTTGACCTTAGCTTTACAAAATATCCCTCAATTTGTGGGTATGGCGCACAATATGACATGTGTGATGTAGAACATAGGTCAATCAAGGTGTATTATTGATGAAATGCAAAGCCCGAAAAGTGTTGACGAAAATGGAGCGCTTTTATCGGGTGTTGTGAGTTTGATTTGGACTGATAGGCGGCTATCCCGCCTTGCTGACCCCGTTTTTATCGGGGGTGCTCGCGGAGGATATTATGAGCAAAGGTCGCATTCTCGTAGTTGAAGACGACTTTGATATTTCGAATATGCTGCGCATTTACTTCACCGGCCAGGGGTACGAGGTTGAAGTAGCCCAGCGCGGTGCTGATGCGCTTCAACTAACGCGCAAGCAGCTCCCGAATCTCATCGTTCTGGATATTATGTTGCCAGATATGAATGGTTACGATGTCTGTCGAGAGTTGCGCACTACAACCCGTACGAGCCATATTCCCATCATTTTCCTAACGCAGAAAGACGAGCGTAGCGACCGTATTGTTGGCTTAGAACTTGGCGCTGATGATTATGTCACCAAGCCCTTCGATATTGAAGAGCTGAAGCTTCGCGTTCAAAATGCCATCGCTGCCGCCGCCCGTCAGGCACAGATTGACCCCAAATCTGGTTATCCAACTGGGCGCCTGATTGAAGACCACCTGCGCCAGCTCATGCGGAGCGATAAAGATTGGACCTATGTTGACATCAAAATCTCTGATTTTGAGCCATTTGCTGAGGTCTATGGTTGGGCTGCAGGCGATGAGGTCATTCGCTTCATGGGCTTATTGATTGGCGAAGTGATTGAGCAGAATGGCACGCCGGATGACTATGTTGGCCATCCCGGACGTGATAATTTCATCATCATCACCCACGCAACCGACCCGCAACCTCTTATCGATTCTCTGGTAGACCGTTTTGCTGAAGAGGTAAAGCAACACTACTCGTTCATTGATCGTGAACGTGGCTATATCCTCATGCCAGATAGCGATGAAGGTGAGCGGGAAGTGCCTTTGATGACGCTTTCTGTTGGCTCTGTTTCGACAACAACGCACCAATTTTCAGACATACGCGAAATTACCGAGCTTGCCGCTGAAGACCGTCGCCGCGGTCAGGGCGGTAGCAGCCGTAGCGATTCCAGCTCCAGCATTCTCACCTCATGGTAGGATGATTTGTATGTGGGCGTCTGGTTTATCGGTGCGGCTCTCGTTTTAAGTGGTGAGGTTCTTGTGCAATGGATTTAGCAATTGTCTTAATTCTCGCTGGCGGCATTGTTTTTCTCTGGCTATATCTGTGGTCACGCCAGCGCCAGCAACTGGGCTATATCCATAATGAGCAACAGGTAGAGCAATCGCTCCAGAACACACCTTTTGCCGCCCAGAATAACAATTCTGCTGTTTTGGTCGCCTCAGAGCATGGCCAGCTTCTGTATGCCAATGATATGGCACGTCGCTGGTTAGGCTTTGATATGGGCTTGCCAGATTTGGAACGTATTGCCAGACGAACCCAACCTGCCGAGAGTTTTCTCAATTTGTTTGCGGCTGAAGGCCACGCTTCTTTACAGGTCGGCTCTCGTTGGGTAGAGGCGTTTTCTCACTATATCCCTGCTGAAGGTGAGCGCCGCCTCGTTGTGGTCATGCGGGATGCTTCGCAAGTTGTGCGTAGCGATACCACTGTAGACCTCTCAAAAGCGATGGCGCTAGTGGCTGAAATTGATGAAACCGTAAACGCCAGCATGGGCGTTGAGCAGGTGTTGCAAACGCTATTGACAATTATCAGCAAAGAGCTGCCAGTAGAAGCTGGCGAGATTTGCTTATGGGATGAAGAGCAAAAGCTGCTACACCAACGCGGGTGGATTGGTAACGCTATGTACCTGCTGGAGATGAGCGCCAGCGGTGGCGGCGTTTACCGCGTGGGCGAGGGTGTGACTGGGTGGGTGGCGCGCTATCGCCAACCCCTCATTATCGGTGACCCTGACCACCCAGCCGCAGTGCGCCCTAAAGTAGAATCGTTGCCATTTAAGAGCATTCTCGCTATTCCCCTTATGTTGGGCGAAACGTTCATCGGCACTTTTGAGCTTTTCCGCCTAGAGCCAAATGCTTTTAAGCAGAGTGACTTGGCCTTATTAGAAGCGCTATCGCGGCCTGTCAGCGTGGCGATTTATAACGCTATACTTTATACCCATCAGGTCAATCGTGTTGAAGACATCGCCAGCTTGCAGGAAATTGCTTCCGAAACGACAGGTGATGCCGAGCCCATCTATGCTGCGTTGAATGAGCGCATTGCCAACCTTGTTGATGCCGAGATGAGTGGCATCTTTCTCTATGATGAAGAGCGCGAGGCCTTAGTTGCCCAACCCCCATTCTTCGGCATGCCGCCGCATCTTGTGCCTGGTATTGTTATCTCCTTGCCAGAGGGCAGCTTGCAGCGTGAAATTTGGCAAAATCAGCCCTACTGGATTTCTAATGACCTGCTAGAAGAGCCACTGCTTGATGCTTCGGGGTTGCGCCCGCTGGCCGAGCTGGTCGGCATTCATAATATCGCTTTGTTCCCGCTACAGGTTGGCGGTGAGCGTATCGGTATTATTGCGGTGAGCAACAAACGCGCTGAAGGGGGCTTTGCCCCGCGCGATTTGCAGAACCTTCGCGTTTTGGCCGCACAAGCAACCATTGTCGTTGAAAACATTCGTCTGTACCAACGTGAGCGCCGCCTAGATGCAGAGTTGCTCGGTCTACAGGAAATTACACACGCTATTGGTGCGCTCAGCCACGAGGGCGAATTCTTCTCAGAAATCACCGAGCGTATTGGCCGCCTGATGAATATCCAGATGTGCGGTATTTTGCTCTATGATGCCGAAGAGCAGGCACTTGTAAGTCGCTTGCCATTCTATGGTATTGATAGCGACCTTATCAGTGATTACCGCATCTCGGTAGAGCCTGGCACGGTGATGGCTGAGCTGTGGGAAGAGGAAGACTACTGGTATACCAACAATACCGCCACAGATGCCCTAGTCTTCGAAGCGGGCTTAGACCAGCTTGCAGAAGCACTTGGCGTTAAGAAAACGATGATAGCTGTCCTTTCAGCTGGTGGTCGTCGTTTGGGGGTTGTTCAAGTTTCAAACAAGCTAAATGGCGAAGATTTTGATGATAATGATGTGCGCCTACTCTTGATTTTTGCGACACAGGCCGCCGCTATCATCGAAAATGCCCGCCTCTATCGTGAAGTGCAACAAAGCGCCCAACAGGCAGAAAGTTTGCGCCGTATTGCTCAGTTGGCCAGCGCCGTGATTGCCACCGAACAATCCTTTGAGCCAGTGTTGCAAGAGATTGGCAATTTGACCAATAGCCCATCGGTGTATATTAACATCATCGATAAATCGACCGGTAATCTGGTCACATATCCGCGCTGGGTTTATGGCATCAATGCCACTGAACCGTGGGTGCAGGATGCGAACTCATTAGACGCCCAATTATCGCCAGCGCGTTCGCGCCAACCATTCCTCAGCCATGGCATTTCCCGCGATAAACGCATTTTGCCCAGCTATCGCCAAATTGCTGAACGCCTTGGTATTGAGACAACTGTGCTTGTGCCGATGATTGTCGGCGATCGCAGTGTGGGCGAGATTGGTATCGCCAACCGTGTCAATCCGCCCTATACAGAAGACGATGTCCAGCTATTGCAGTCAATTGCCGCCCAGATTGCCAGCGTGATTGACCGCTTGCTGCTCTATGAAGCAACGGGCGAAAACCTTGACCGCCGTATCCGCGAGCTTGATGCCATCTCTCGCGTGAGTAATGAGCTGACTACAACATTAGACCTTGATACAGTGCTGGACGTGCTTATTAGCGAGTCTGTCGCCGCGGCAGAGGCCACTGGCGGCACTATTGTATTGCTGCGCTCATCGAGCAAATGGCAGTTGGCGAACCAGCCAGAAGTAGATCGCCGACTTGGCGACCATAGCGATGTCCACACCTTAATGGATATTGAACGCGAGGCGATGGAGCGGGGAGCAGACCCCGTTATTGTGGGAGATTACGCCCAGAGCTACCTCAGCGTTCAACCATCAGAAGCGCGTTCAGCGATTGCTGTGACTATTCTCTATGTTGATGAGATTGTTGGCGTGCTCCATCTCTATTCCGATGAGCCACATCGCTTTGATGAGCGCGCCGCTGCCTTCCTCACAACAATGGCAAGTAAAGCGGCTATCGCTTACTCCAACGCTTTGCGCTATCGTGAGCAGGTTGAGCGCAGTGAGCGTTTGCGCCGCCGTGCTGAACAGCTAAATCGCATCTTTGAACTCGGCCAAATGCTCCAGAGCAATGCCGAGCCAGTCGACATTCTAGAAGCCATTGCCTATAGTGTGCAGCAGTCCGTTGGGTTTGATACCGTGCTCATGTTCCTTGCAGAGCATGACGATGGCATTTTGCGCCCTGTTGCCCATGCGGGTATGCCCCTGAATTTCTTCCTAAACGATGTCGCACAACGGGTGTTCCCGCTTTCGCTTTTAGGCAAAGTCTTCTTAACCGAGTTCCGCCAAAGCGAATCGTATTACTTGCCCGCCCGTGAAGTTGATAAGTGGTATTTTGACGCCATCAAATTGCTCAGCCCAGCATATGAGGGCAATCGTGCGATTGATATGACGGGCGCTGCTTCATGGCAAGATGGCGATATGTTGTTAGTGCCATTGCTGGCATCTGACGGTACTTTACTGGGCTTGATGAGCCTTGACCGCCCCCATGATAATAGTCGCCCAGAGCGTAGTACGATTGAAATTTTAGAAATCTTCGCCCATCAAGCCGCTACCATGCTGGAAAATATGACGCTTTACCGCGCCAGCATCGAAAACGCCGAATTGGAAGCTCGCTTGAGCGAAATGGTCGAAGGTATGTCGCGCTCCTTAGATT
>DAOTWU010000397.1:0-6319 GCA_034435735.1 Anaerolineae bacterium
ATTATCGCCATTCAGCATTAAAGGTGCGACCTGACCGCCGTTTCCTAGTGCTTTCTGCTGAATTGGCCTTGCAGCAAGATGAGCCATCTGCCATCGCAGACCGTATGGCACAGTATGTGGCGCACCGCAAGCGCACCCAGCCGCCTGGGGCTAGCCTTGGCAGTATTTTCAAGAACCCGCCTAATGACTATGCTGGACGCCTCATCGAAGCAGCGGGATTGAAAGGCTACCGCATTGGCGATGCACAAGTTTCGCCCGTTCATGCGAATTTTTTCATCAATCTTGGTGACGCGACAGCCAGTGATTATTACGCCCTAATCCAACATGTTCGCAAGGTCGTTGAAGATCAATTTGGCGTAAAATTAGAGATGGAAGTTGAATGCGTTGGCGAATGGGATTAGCGCCCTGCCAATTGCGCATGTTCAAACTGTCCTGTAACATAAGCGTTGCAAATTTGTTACTGTACTCTGTATTGTAGTGAGTGAAGGACTATTCCGGTGACATCCCGCCCACGTAATCGCCGTCGCAACCGCACACCGGCTGTTTGGCAACCGGGAAGTGGTGCGCCTTCTGGCGATTTACCACCATTGGAACATAGCAGTGGCGGCAGGGTGTTTGTGAGTTGGCGCTTTTTTAGCGCGCTCATCGTTTTAGGGATGGGCTTGGTGCTGGCCTTGTTTTTCATCAGCGATGCGTTTTATGTCCATAGCATTGCTGTTGGCGGGCTAGAATATATGACAAAGGAAGAGGTTTTTCGCCTAACAGGTGTCGCCAATATGCATATTTTTTGGATTGACCCTGAAGAAGTGCGAGAGGCCTTGTTGCAATCGCCGTCAATTGCCGATGCCCGTGTGACAATTACATGGCCACCGCAGAGCTTGCAAGTTGTCGTATCTGAACGTCAGCCAGCGTTGGTATGGGTGCAAGCTGGGCAATTATATTGGGTGGATTTGCAAGGCAGAATTATGCCATCGCGGGCAGAGCGACCGGATTTAATCCATATTGTGACAGAGGATGCTGAAATTGGTGGTGGCCTAGATGCTAACCAACGTATCCCGCAGGGTGTGGTGAATGGCGCGCTCCAGCTTTACGAGCTGTTGCCCGATTTAACCCATTTGCGCTATCATCCGGTTAAGGGCTTAGGCATACGCGATGACGCTGGTTCAAATGTTTGGTTTGGCGAAGGTGCAGATATGCCGGAAAAGCTGTTAATTTACCGCGCTATTGCACAAGATATGGCGGCGCGCGGGATACAGCCCTTTGAAATTAACATCGTAGATCCAGATGCACCTTATGTCTGTTTACCGGTAACGGGTTGTCTATGAGCAAAGTAGTTGGTTTAGATGTTGGCACGCATAAAATTTGCACCATTGTTGGCGAGGTTCGCCCCAACGATATTTTTGTTGTTGGTGCGGGTATAGAACCCAGCCGCGGCATGAAAAAAGGCGTTGTCAACGATATTCAGCAATTAACTGCGGCAATTTCCGCTTCAGTCCATAAGGCAGAACGTTCTAGCGGTTACGATATTACGCGCGCTTTTGTCAGCGTTGCGGGTAGCCATATTGCCTCGTTGACCAGTCGGGGAATGGTTGGCATTGTTGGCCAGCGTAGCATCCGCCCTGATGATTTAGAGAAAGCGATGGAAGCCGCCCGTGCTATCGCCATCCCCCATAACCGCGAGGTGTTACATGTTGTGCCACGTAGTTATACATTGGATGGCCAGGAAGGCGTTCGCAGTCCGGTTGGAATGCACGCCTTTCGTTTAGAAGTGGATGCGCATATTATCACTGCTTCATCAACCAGTATTGCCAATCTTGAACAGGCGATACAGGCGGCGGGGGTTTATGTAGACCGTTTTATTCTCAATCCACTCGCTGCTGGCGATGCCGTTCTGACGCCTCAGGAACGAGAGGGTGGGGTCGTCGTCATTGATATTGGTGGCGGCACAACAGACTTGGCTATTTTCATTGAGGGCACAGTGTGGCATACCGCGGTAATTCCCGTTGGGGGTGACCATATTACCAATGACATCACCTATTGGATGAAGGTACCCTTTGAATTAGCTGAAGCGGTAAAAATTCAGCATGGTCATGCACAAGCCCGCGCTGTTAGTTCTTTAGAGACATTTCTTGTAGAACCTTTTGGCGATGGAATGCCAATCGAAGTCAAACGCAACGACCTGGCTATGGTTGTTGAGGCGCGGGTCGAAGAGATGTTTGAACTAGTGAAGAAAGAAATCAAGCGGTCTGGTTATGATGGGCTTTTGCGCGCTGGCGCAGTGATTACTGGCGGCTGTTCACAGCTTCCTGGCATTGCTGATGTAGCTGCGCGCATTCTGGATTGCCCAGTTCGTTTGGCCAAGCCAGAACGCTTAACCGGTATGGCAGATGCCCTGCGTAATCCGTCCTATAGTACGAGTGTTGGTTTGCTTCGTTTAGGGTTGGAAATGCAGGCGCTGCCAGAAAAAGAAATTCCCAACGGCAGTAATGCCGCTTCTGGTATCACGGGGCTGCTCAATAATTTGTTGCGCCGTTTGCTACCAGACGAAGAATAGTTTAACCTTACATTTGCCAAGTTTGTGCGAATGAGTACAATAAATAAGCAATTATAGCGGCCATATCGGTCGTGATGATGTAAAGGGACTAGAACTCATGGAAGAACTGACTCCTGGGGAAAATTTTGCACAGATTAAAGTCATTGGCGTTGGCGGCGGCGGTGGTAATGCTGTCAACCGTATGATTAATGAGGGGCTTGGCGGCGTAGAATTTATCGCTGTCAATACCGATGCCCAAGCTTTGATGCTCTCTAAGGCAAAAACGCGCGTGCGCATTGGCGATAAACTGACGCGCGGTCTTGGTGCGGGCGGCAACCCTGAAATTGGTCGCAAAGCCGCTGAGGAAAGCGCGGATGACCTGTATGAGGTGTTGCGTGGCGCAGATATGGTCTTTATCGCCGTTGGTATGGGCGGCGGCACTGGTACAGGTGCTTCGCCAGTGATCGCCCAAATTGCCAAAGAACTCGGCGCGTTGACCATCGGCGTTTGTACACGCCCCTTCAGCTTTGAGGGTGCACGTCGGGCACAACTGGCTGATGCGGGTATTGAAAACCTGAAAAGCCAGGTAGATACGCTTATTGTTATCCCTAACGATCGCCTGCTACAGATTGCGGATAAGCGTGCCAGCTTACAACAAGCTTTCTCGCTCGCGGATGATGTGCTGCGGCAAGGTATTCAAGGTATCTCAGAGCTTATCACCGTTCCCGCACTGATTAACCTTGACTTCGCTGATGTGCGCACCATTATGTCTGAGGGTGGTGCCGCCCTTATGGCTGTTGGCCGTGCCGATGGTGATGACCGCGCTCGTGTCGCTGCTGAGATGGCTATTAGCAGCGCTTTGCTCGATGTTACGATTGACGGCGCGCGTGGCATTCTCTTCAACATCACTGGTGGCCCAGACCTCAGCCTGTTTGAAGTGAATGAAGCCGCCGAAATTATCAAGGCGAGCGCCCATCCAGATGTCCACCTTATCTTTGGTGCTCAAATTGATGAGAGTATGGGCGATGAGGTGCGTATTACGGTTATTGCCACGGGTTTTGAACAAAGCCGTGCTGCGCGTAGCATTGAAAGCCGTCGGCCACAGGCGCCCGCGCGCTCGGCAACACCGCCACAAACAGCGCAACGCTCGGCACCTGCTCAGCAGAAACAGCCCGTTCAGCCCGCACAACAGCCGCCTATTCAACAGCAGCCACCTATTCAGCAAACCCCGCCACAGGCGCCGCCGGATAGTGGCAATCAGTCGGGGCGTGTGTACGAAGAAAATAATATCGATATTCCGGCCTTCTTGCGTAAACGCAAATAACGTTTATGCCATTCCCGGAGTCAGATAAAACCCCTATTGCATACTTACTAAGGGCGTTGCCATGTTGCGCGCCCTTAGTTTTTGTCTCAAATTAGAACCCTTGTGCTTCCATGAATTTCGTCTGAATGTCGTTACAAAAGTGAATGATTTTCTAACCTAAATCATGCCGTAACTTGGTGGACAAAGGTTCGCCATCGTGCTATAAAGACACTACATGTGGCAGCAAACATGATTTATTGGCCTCACAAATAGGTCTACTTCCAGGGCCACAACGCAAAATCCAATTGCATAATCGAAGCTCAATGTTTTACCAGGCGCATGGTAATACTTTCGTTTCATATTGCCTGTTGGCAGCATATAGAAAAAGGGTGCGCAACGAATGGTTCAATCCGGTACATCAAAACGCAATTCTCTTCACCAACTAGGCTATAAAATTTTTCTAGACCGTTATGCACTTAAAGATATGACGCGCGAAACCTTGGCCGTCGGCGATACGGTTATCGTTGTTGTCGATACCAAGACAGGCCAGCGCGAGGTGGGCAAAGTCACCGCGCTTGATTTGCCGCGCGTAACCGTAGAATTGCTGGATGGTGAGGTCATCGAGCGTGATATTGAACATGTAGATAAGCCCTTAGAGACCGAGCCAGAACAAATGATGGACCGTGTAGCACGCGGTATCGCTGAAGTGGAGAAAAACCAAAAGCTTCGTAAAGAATGGAGTGAGCGTTTTCGCTGGCTTTTAGATGATTTTAAGTTTGTTCCGGGTGGACGTATTCTCACCGCTGCTGGCACTAACCAATCCCTAACATATTACAATTGCATGCCACCAGAGCAAGAAGTTCTCACTGCTGAAGGCTATCGCCCAATTGGTGATATTCATGTTGGCGATTATGTGGTTACCCATCGCAACCGCCTGCGTAAGGTGTTGCATCGCTTTGAGCGTTATACACATGAACAAATTTACGTTATCAAGCCTAAAAAGTTGGGATATGATGCGCTTCGTGTCACAGGCGAACATAAGGTGTATGCGATTCGAGCAGAGTGGGTGAATAAGCATCGCTCGCGAGATGGGCTGCGCTTAAGACACGAACCCGCTTGGATACCCGCTCAAGAGTTGCAAGAAGGGGATTATCTCGCTGTTGCCTATGATGGCACACTTCAGCATGAAGAAATTGTCTTAAGAGTGTCTGATTACATTGGCATCGAGACGTTATATGAGGATACAGAGCTTCCTGTTGCTGTGACTGCCCACAGCGCTTATGCTACTCAAAACGGAAAATTGCAGAAGGTCGCTATCGATGGCACGGGCGATTTTCTAGGTAAAGCTCCCTTGCCATTGAATAACGAATTGCTAGTTGATGAAGATTTATGCTATCTCTTTGGGCGTTATTTGGGGGATGGCTGTATTGTTCATCGAACAAAAACTGATATTCCCGCTGGTATAAAAATTGTCTTCAACACAAGCGAACTCCCTGATGCTGAGCGTATTGCTGCTATCATTGAGGATAAACTCGGTGTTCCCGCTTCTATTAAACTGAGTAGCACAGAGCGTTGGTATGACGTTTGGGTGAACTCTATGCCTGTGGGCGAGTTCTTCAAATCGCTATTTGGCCATTATAGCTATAGAAAACGTATACCTACCGCTTTAATGCGTTTGCCTGATCATTTGACTCGCGCATTATTGCGTGGCTTATTCCAAGCCGATGGCTATATTTCAGGCTCGTATATAGGCATGTTGTTATCTAACCGAGAGCTTGCGACACAGGTTCACCAGCTCTTATTGCGTTTAGGCTATTTCTTCTCCATCAAGGAAAATACACACAAATTAGGTAAGCACCCTGCCTATCGTTTAACGGCTGTTGCCAGCGAGGCCGGTGACTTGTTCGCGGATTTCTTTAATACAGATGTCCCGCTGAAACCGCATAGTGCCAAGATTTATCTTGAATACGGTGGTTTGCGTTGGATACGGATTAACGACATCAGTGTAGAAGATTATGAAGGCGTTGTTTTAGACCTTGAGGTTGAAGAAGATCATAGCTTCGTCAGCGCTGGTGTTGTGGTTTCAAATTGTTATGTGATCCCCAGCCCCCATGACTCTCGCGAAGGCATTATGCGCACGTTAACAGAAATGACAGAGATTATGTCACGTGGCGGCGGCGTGGGTATCAACCTCTCTACGCTGCGCCCGCGACATGCCTATGTTAAAGGGGTGAATGGACGCTCTAGCGGTTCGGTATCATGGGGGGCGCTTTATAGCTTCGTTACTGGCCTTATTGAGCAAGGTGGCTCGAGGAGAGGCGCTCTTATGCTCATCCTCAATGACTGGCATCCAGATGTATTTGACTTCATCAACAGTAAACGCGAGGCCGGCAATATCACCAATGCCAATATCAGCGTGGGTGTCAGCGACAAGCTTATGGAAGCTGTTAAGGCAGATGAAGACTGGACGCTGATGTTCCCCG
>DAOTWU010000398.1:0-4773 GCA_034435735.1 Anaerolineae bacterium
AAGGTTGGTGTGCGCGATGCCCCTTCCATAGCGACAAGCGACGTAATACCGTTGGGATTGGTGAAAGCGACGACTTCGCCCCAATTGAGCGAGAGCGACGCCACCGGTGCCAGTGCCGCCGCCGAGGTGGTGGTGATGGGCTGGGTAGCGATGGGCGCGCTCCATGTTGGCCCTGTTGTTGCAGGTGCGGGCGGTGTGCCGCTGATGTCAACCACGACTGGCTCTAAGTAACGGTCATCATCCACATTTAGCTCGACCGTCCAGCCACTGAGGCCGTTTTTATCGACCGCTTTCCACCAGATATAACCATCAGGCGTGCACTCTGGGCCAGCCAGAATGTAAATCACCGTACCCGCTGGCCATTCGCCCACCTTAGGATTATCGACACCATAAGACGCCCGTACATTGTTGGGCGGGCCGGGCAAAACACGGGCATAGCCATCAATCGCCAAATAGCGGGCATAGGCTTCCCATGTGCCCACGCATGTGCTGGTGACATAGCCATATTCTGGCGGTAGTGAGGGGATGAATATCCCCGATGAACCCGATGGCGCGGGCGCGCCGCCCAACAAGCCAAAACTGCCCGCATAGGCCACCCCGCCACCAATTGGCGGCAAGCCAATCACGGGCGCGGTGGTGGGCGTTGGCGCTAAGGTGGCAAAATCCGCATCACAAGGCACAACCATGCTACCATCTTCAGTTACATGGAAGGTGTAGACCAATGCGCCATAGGTGAGGTTAATGCGGTACACCGTGACCGGCGCGGGCAAAGCAGCGCCTGCCCCTGTGAGTTCACAGCCGAGATTGCGCTCATCGGCTGGGAAGCGCCGCCACTGCCAGTTATCTGGCCTCCCGATGCCGGGAATGAGGCGGTTGAGTTCGTCAATTGCGGCATTGAGCACGGCGGGCGGCGTCGTATCTTGTGCCAGCGCAATGCTCATCGAACTGAGTATCAGCAAAGATAGGCTGAGTAAACATAATCGTTTGAAGGAAAACATCCCCACACTCCTAAAACTTCTCTTTAGTTACCATGTTTATTATGGATAACCTGTGCTTATCGCGCTGCCAATAATGAGGCAACGTCAGATAAGCACAGGCCAAGCGTATATAATTAGGGGTTCAATGTGATGGAGAAGTCCAAAGGCTCGCCATCAGAGTTCAGGCTATAGAGTTCAATGGTATAAGGGAGCGTTAGTGGCAGGGTTAGGCTGAACGTGATGTCATCAAAGGTAAATCCCTCAATAGCCATGAGCACCATCTCTGCGCCAACGAACGATAGCCCCAACTGCCCATTTTCTGAGAGCCGCTCAACGTGGATTGTCACCGTTTCGCCCTCTGTGCCGTTGTAGGTATAGACGATGTTGCCGCTCTCTGGTGTGATACTGCCTTGCACCGGAATGGTCGGCGATAAGCTGAAGAGCGAAGCGGGGTTGAACGTTAGCTCAAATGGCACTTCTGGGTCTGTGCCGCTATAGTCATCAAAATAGATAAAGACATAGTATGTGCCATCTTCTGGTGTTTGGAAGGGGTCAAGACGTGGCGTACCATTGGGGCCGCTGCAACAATCGCCAATAATTTGGTCAGAACCAGAATTCGGGCTATCTGGTTTATAGATAGCGATATAACCCTGCCCATCGGCCTGTTCCATCTCCGCGCCAATTGACCAGATTTTGCCCATCGGACTATCGAAGCTGAAGACCTGCGGCGCGCTACTGCGCACAACCCCCGCCACAGGTGTGCCTGCTTCTAGTGGCTGGGCGTCAATATGGTTAATGGAGAAAGTGTAATCTGTGCCCCCCTCGGCGGCGGTTTGCAGCACGATATTATATACACCATCGTCTGGCAACTGCAAAATGGGGAGTTGCGGGTCATCATAGAAGCCATCGATATAAATCAAAGCGCCGCGCGGGTCAAATATAGCAAACCCCATCCCCAAGCCGCGCGCATCTACCGAAACCACATCGCCAGCCTGCGCCTCTAAAGTGAGGAAGCGCGCCGCTCCAATATCGGGAAATGTTCCTTCAATAGGCACATCCATCGCCATCGCGTCATACGTGGCGTAATCATAAAACACAGCGAAGTCGCCGCCTTGTGTTTCCCATTCGGCCATGCGCACTTGCAGTGTGTACTCGCCATCCACCCCCAGTGTCAATGGGCCAACGAAGAGCATGCCATTAAGTTCATAACCGTTGTCCATGACCGCGCCGTTTGGCCCTCGTAGCAAAATTTCTGCACCAAAACCATAAGGGGAAACAGTGATATAAATCGTCTCGCCGATTTGCCCTTCAATGGTATAAGTGAGTTCGGTCTCGCTATCTTCGACAGAACCACTAACAGCTACTCCAGGCGATAGCATCTCATCCTGTGCCAGCGCGCCCGTTACCAACCCGCTGAATAGCAGCAGGGTGATGAATAATATTGCTTTTCGCATTGTTTATCCCTCTCTGGATGACGGAAGGGGCGGGGCGTAGGGAGAGCGTATCCGTCTATCCGTTGCCTTTTGCGTTACTATATAGCATACTTAAATCCCGCGATTTATGCATGAGGGAGGTGCGGGTGACGATGCTCAAGCGCAAAATCTTGCTATTCGGTTTATTGCTCATCCTATGTATGGGCGTGACATGGGCGCAGGAAGCAACGCCAGAGCCAGAAGCAACGGAAGAAGCGCCACCGCCATATACTCATGTGGTTGTGCCTGCGGCGGATGGCTTGCCGCTCTATGGCGAATATTATGCCTATTGGAACGACGCGCCCACAGTGCTCCTATTGCACCAGCTTTATACAGACCGCACCAGTTGGTATGGCATTATTCCCGCGCTACTTCAATCGGGCTTCAATGTGCTGAACGTTGACCTGCGCGGGCATGGTGAAACGGGCGGCCTCATCAATTGGCGGCGCGCGCTGAATGATGTCGGCGTGTGGGTAGAATGGCTGCACGAGGAGACGGGCAACCCGCAAGCGCCTGTAGCGATGATTGGCTCAAGTATGGGGTCGGCGTTGGCGCTATTGGGCTGTGCGGATGAACCCACTTGCCCGACAGCTATCGCCATTTCCCCCGGCTGGAACTATTACGGCCTGAACGTAGAGCGCGCTTTTACCGATGGCCTACGTGATAAAACCGTATTGCTGGTCTATAGCGAACGCGACCGCTGGCCGTCGTTAGGTGTGCCGCAAATGCTGGAAGCGGCCACCGGCAGCGTTGGTACACAGGTTTATGAAGGCAATGTACATGGTATGGATTTGTTCTATACCGAAGAGGATTTGCTGCCGCTCATCGTTGAGTGGCTGACGGTGTACCAGAATATCCCCTAGAACGTACCCAAACCATAGAAAATAAAACAGGCCTCGCCGTTATGGTGAAGCCTGTTTTGCTATTGGGGGTACTAGTTGTTTGTGGTATCGGGTTCTTCTTGCTTAGGGATTTCCAGCTCGATGAGCTTGGTAATCAGCTCACGCAGTGCTGGTTCTGGCAGGGCGCCCGGCTGGTTATAAACGATGGTGCGCTCTTTAATCGCCATCAGCGTCGGAATGCTCATAATCTGGAAATACTGGGCAAGCCCCGGATTTTCATCCACGTTCACCTTAGCGATGCGCACCTTGCCGCCGTATTCTGCAGCCAGTTTATCCAGAATAGGCGCAACCATGCGGCACGGCCCACACCATTCCGCCCAAAAGTCTACCAGCACCGGCGTATCGGCAGAGTAGTCGATAACCTCTTCTTGGAAGGTGTTATCGGTGACGGCGATGGGGGCATTATCGTTTGCATTAGTCATTGTTGTTTCCTCTTTTTCTGTTTGAATTTGACCATTGGTTGTTTGTTGTTCCGCAAGGGCGCGCTTGAGCTGGTCGAGCGCGAGGGCAATATCGCTGCCCCAGGGGCGGCTACGGCGGGCGATAACTTCGCCATTATGCCAAACCACCATCACTGGCTTACTCCCAGCTTCAAAGCGGGCTGCCGCTTGCGGGTTATCTTCGGGATTCAATTTGGCGAACACAATATCGCTGTGTTCATCAGCAGCCTTTTGGAAGGCGGCGTTAAAGTCACCCCGCAGGCCTTCGCCATTGGTGAACAGTAACACCACCGGCTTGCCATTGTTCAGCGTCTCATCAAGCGTGGCATCAGTCAATGAAACGATTGCACTCATGAACGAACCCCTTTATTCCCCAGCGGTAGCAGACACCATCTTAAAATGATAGGGGAGCTGTGGCAGATGATATTCGCCCGCGCGTTGGCTTTGAACTGTCATGGTTACGGGCTGTGGCACGGCGATTTTGTCATCCGTGGGAAACCACGCCCGCCCACTTTTAACGACAATCAGAATGCCGTGTTCATCGCCCATAGCGCGGAATATCTCTCCATCGCCGGCGTCCCAGATGTCGATACCGAGTTCGGCGGCCAGATGGTCGCAAGTTGCCGCGACATCATCCGTCGCTAACCCGATTTCGCTCACCCGTAAAATTGACGACGGGCTAAAAGGCTGGTCGCTATCATTGGCCAGATTGTGGCGGGCGATGAATTCGCACACATTTCCCGACGGGTCTAAGAAGTACGCCGCATGAGCGTTCCACGCCGTCCAGTGAATGTCTTCATTTTCACCACACATCAGCAAAGGCACACGCGCTTTAAGCCATGCCTTCGCTTCGGTGAATTGGTTTTGCGGGATATTGAAGGCGATATGGTAAACATAAGGGCCTTCATCTCCCGCTTCAAATACTAGACGGGTGTTGCCAGCGTTCAGGACGAGATGTCCTTCGGCGGCTTCTTCAATCGGC
>DAOTWU010000399.1:0-17191 GCA_034435735.1 Anaerolineae bacterium
CCAGATTGGAACTATGCCAACAACGTTGATTTTTCGATGCCATACTTCATGCATGGCGACCGTTTACTCGTCCCCAAAAACAGTAACATTAGCGGCTTTTTAGATTTGCGTGGGCAACGATGGATTGCCATTCCAAACAGCGACCCGCAAGCCCGTGACAGAGCGCTGGCGTGGGCACAAAGTGTGAACGTTGGCGTAGAGTTCTACTATACCAATGAAACAGATTTGGGATATGCGATTTTGGTGGAAAATAATGCCAATGTCGCTTATGGGGATAGCATTATCTTGCTGCAAAATCTCATTACCTATCCCGATGAACTTGCCTTCACGCAGCGTTGGTATAGCCAAACATTTAACGCATTCGCCCTACCCCGTAATGATATAGATTTCCGCCTACTTGTAGATTATACGCTGCAAGAACTAGCGCGCGATGGTACGTTAAATCAAATTATTTCGCCGTTGCTGCCACCAGAAGAAACTTTAAACTTTGAAATCTGGCCTGGACCACGGAGTTACGCGGGAATTCAGTTAGGGAATTAGCGCTTATTCTGGCCATAAATGGCGAGAACAACCCCGCTAATAATGACAGCGCCCCCAACTATTTGGGGCAAAGACGGCAACTCGCTAAACAGGAAGATAGCGAGGATCGACGCATTTACCGTGACAATTTGGGCGGAAATACTCACTACAGTTGCCGGCAAAAAAGCCATGACGTAGTTGAACATTGAATGGCCTATAATTTGCGGAATAAGCGTCAACATAAGCAACCAAAAGTAACCGGTTGCGGGGTAACCTGTAATTGGTGTGCCGCTTATGATGAGATAGATTAAGCCGACAATTGCCCCACTGCTAAAAACCAGCCAGACATAAGGAATTGAGGCCAATTTGCGGCGTACAGCACGCCCAATCAACAGGTAAACAGAACCAGCCATAGAGCCTGTAAGCGCTAAAATCACGCCTAATAGCTGAATATCTTCAGCAGCGCCCCCACTGCTCAGCGCAATGATAATACCGCCAAATATCGCTACAAATAGCCCGTACCAAACTAAACGGCCAAAGCGCGCTTTAAGGAAAGCAACCTCTAATAACCCAATCCATAAAGGACTGGAGTTGACAAGCACTTGATTGACCATTATGGAGACATGATCTAAGGCTGCAATGAGCAAATTAAAGTGTAATGCAAGCCATGCGCCCGCAAACAATGCCAGCAATAAATCGCGCCCGTGAATGCGCTGCAAATCGTCACGATAGCGTAAGAATACAACAGGTGTGAGGAGGATGGCAGCTAACCCCATACGTCCAAAGGCGACGACATTAGCGGGTATGCCATTTTCCAAAGATGCCTTAATGAAAATCGCGGCAAAAGAACCCGCAAGAAGGCCTAGCGCTAATCCTAGATAGACATGATAAGAAGAGCGCTCGTGTGCAAGCGTTTTGATTAAGCTCATGGAAATCCTAAATGTGAAAAACAGACTAAGAAGGTTATATCATGATGGGGTTAGGGGAATATATAACCAATAAACCAATTTCTATATTTTCACACTATTGCTTTTGAGCAATGACCAAATAACATAGCGTATTTGGGCGATGCTATAAGGGCGCGCAATGAGCTGCACATTACCCGCAGGGACAACACGATATTCATTAGCTAAAGCAATTACAGGGAGAGAGCGTAAGCTTTGAATCTCTCGCATAGAGACGAGCAAATTCCAACCATGCATATCTGGCAAGTTAACATCCATGATTAATAAATCGGGATGATAGTCTTCCAGCAAATACAAAGCGGCTTGACCAGTTTCTGCCAAATGCACATGCATTTTTAACTTCTCGAGCAATTCTACTAAAGCTTCTTGCTCATCTTGTTCTGTCACAGCTAGCACAACCTGACGATCTTCCGTACAAGATGTATCTTCCTGGCTAGCGATTAGGTCATCTAAGGTAGGCTCGGTTAAAGGCATAGGGGACTGGTGGCTGGTGTTATTCTTGGTCTCAGTAAACGCCACAGTCAAATTCTTGAAAGCCTCTGGTGCGCGCTCTTGTAAAACAACTTGAGCGCGCTCTGCCTCCCCTAAACTACGGAAAGCCGCCCCATTTTTCCCCAGTATCACCACAAAATCATTGCGGTTGCGCGCTAGTAACTCTTGGTCTAACTCTAATTCTTTAAGCAAGGCCTGAATTTCTGGCAAGTGATTGCCCGGTAAAGTAGTGCTTAAATAGTATGTGCGCACACGTGAAGATTTTTCGAGGGTTTTTACCTTAAAACGCCCGCGCTCTGGTAAAGCATACAACCACACATAACGGCGGTTAAAATGCTCTACACGGCCAGCAGCTTTAAGCTGCTTCAACTCATAATCGCTGATAGGATGACCAAAATCCGTTTTATGTTCATAGGCACGATAACGTCCAGAGAGCAACTCTTGAACATAATTTGGCTCCCACTGGACAACAAAAGTGCCGTCAGAGGTTGTAAAAACCTGATAACGCGAAACGGGCGAACCGGTAAAGCGCTTTTTCATTGAAAAACCTAATCATGTAGCCGACGCACATATTGCGCGCCGGCTTCCCATTAACGTATGCTTACAATTCTACAAAGTAAGATGCTGCCGCGCGGTCAATCAAATCTTTGGTTAGGCGGGCAGGCACATCGAGATAATTGGCAATATCAATGAGCTGAGTGAGTAAATCGCGCGGATGCACAAAGCGCAAATCACGATCAGCATTGATATACCATTCTCGCAACAGATAAGCTAAGCCTTGTTCGTCGTAAGGGATGCCCTTCACTTTACACATGATTTTGAACAAATCACGATACTGCTCAAAGGTAGGATTCCCTACTTCGATTTTGTAGCGAATACGACGCAAGAACGCATCATCAACCAAGTCTTTCGGGTCCATATTGGTTGAGAAAACGATCATTACCTGGAATGGCACTTCGATTTTTCGGCCATTAGCAAGCGTCAAAAAGTCGACACCTTTTTCCAACGGGACAATCCAACGATTGAGCAAGTCTACAGGGCGAACCTGCTGGCGACCGAAGTCATCAATTAGGAACATGCCACCATTGGCTTTGACCTGAAATGGTGCTTCATAAATGTTGGCCATTTCATCAAAAACCAAGTCAAGGCCAGCAATCGTCAACTCGCCACCAACCATAATCATTGGGCGCCGAATTTTTATCCAACGCGGGTCGGGCACGGTGCCAGTCTCTTGCTTGGGGATAGATTGGTCATCAGAAATTTCATGATTGACCGAGTCAAAAAGCTGGATGATTGAGCCATCTACCTCAAAGGCATATGGTATCCACATATCATCGCCAAGAATCATGCGCCCCACTTTTTCCGCAATGGTGGTTTTACCATTACCGGGAGGCCCATAGAGGAAGATTGAAGTGCCGGAGTTTACGGCAGGGCCGATTTTACTCAACATCTCATCGGAAATAACCAAGTCCGTCATAATGCGACGCAAATCCGCCTGATGAACGTTGATTTTCTCCCTATTTTGAGCGCGCATGGCATCTAAATAGTCGTGATAAGGGACGGGGGCTGGACCAACATATTGGGTTTTACGCATGGCCTCTAGAGCTTTATCAATACCCATGCTGGTAATCATGTAGCGATAAGAGGCCTCGCCAATACCGCCAGAGCCGACAATATCCACAAGTTTTTCACGCTTAAGGAATTCGACGACTTTATCCAGTACACCCGTATAAGGCAGGCGCACCACATCAGAAATTTGATGGCCTGTTAAGTCACCGCTGGAATACAAGACCTTTAAGACAAGGTCTGCAAGTGCTAATTTACTCAAACCAGTATCTTCGAGAGTACGCAAGGGAGGCGGATACCACAAATTCCCTTTACGCGTCGATGGTGGTTGTGACGGGGGCTGGTTTTGCGGGTCGCGTGGCCGCAAGCTCTTTATACGTCCGGGTTGGTCAGTCATAATATTTACACGCAGCTTTTGAATAATGGCGCTGCGCGCGCCTCCTTTCTGCACCTTGCCGGGTCCACAAACGTTCGATTGATAAATGTTGACCAAGCAGGTACAAACCACATACCTGCTTACTATACACAATAGTTATAATAACACGTCCCCCAAATAACGGGGGTATGATTTCCCTAATGTTGACTCAACGCTTAAGTGCATTATAGGCATCAGGAAAGTTTTGCACAAGCAAAGGGGCGACGAGCGAACCTATTTTTTTAAGGTAATAGGTACTACTATTGAGCCATCTCATCATTGTATAAGACAGCAAAACAACCAAAGCAGGTTAGTGTTAGCAATTATGATTGAGCAAATTCAATGGTATGGGCATGGCAGTTTTGCTATACAAGGCCCACCTCTCATCTATATCAACCCATATCGGGTAAGCAGTGGCGTTTTTTTAGCTGATGTGGTGCTGATTGGTCATGATCATTATGACCACTTTTCGCCCGCTGATATTGAAAAAGTGCGTGGCCCAGAGACGCGTATCATTACGAATGAGCGGGTTGCAGAGCAAATAACCCAATGTGAAATTTTACGCCCGTGGCAAACGATACGTATTGACCGCGCAGGCATTAAAGGCATACCGGCCTATTCTCCTAACGATATGCGCCACCCCAAAGAAGATGGCGGGTTAGGGTTCATTATCTCTATGAACTTCTACGATATTTACTACGCCGGTGATACAGGCCTAATCCCCGAAATGAACCATATCAATCCAGATATTGCCATTTTACCAATAGACGGACGGGGAACGATGGATGTTGATACGGCAATTGAAGCGGTGAAGTTGTTGCGCCCACGGTGGGTGATTCCATGCAATTGGGGCGGACAAGGTGAAGGGGCCACTGCAGTCGATGCGCAAGAATTCAAGGAACGCGTGGGAGGAAGAGCGCAAGTCATCTTGCCAAAACTTTCGCCATAATATCAAACGGCCTGTCTATGGTGGCAGGCCGTTTTGCTTGTTTTAGACAAATTTACGCCGCTGGATTTATCTTGCCGCCATCTGGCCATTCAAGTTCATTTCCATCGGCATCATACATACGTGGGTGGTGTTCGCCTGTGATAGCCGCGGCATCTACCACCACTTTTGCAATATCCTCACGGCCTGGGATTTCAAACATAACATCGAGCAAGCAGCTTTCGATGATTGAGCGCAGGCCACGCGCACCAGTTTCGCGCTTGATGGTCAAATCCGCAGCAGCTTCTAGAGCAGATTCTTCAAAGACCAATTCCACATTATCCAATGAGAATAGGTGCATATACTGACGTACTAAAGCATTGCGCGGTTGCACCAAAATGTTGACCAAAGCTTCACGGTCTAGCGGGTCAACATTAACCAGCACAGGCAAACGCCCAACTAACTCCGGCAGCATACCATGATGAATGAGGTCTTCCGGCGTCACACGGCGCAACAAGGAAGCCTTATCTTTTTCAGAACGGCGTTTATCGGTCTGGAAGCCTATAGCACCTTTCACACCGATGCGGCGGGCAATAACATCGTCAATGCCATCAAATGTGCCGCCACAGATGAAAAGGATATTGGTCGTATCAATTTGAAGAAATTCCTGATGTGGATGCTTACGCCCACCCTGTGGCGGTACGTTAGCCACTGTGCCTTCGATAATTTTGAGGAGGGCTTGCTGTACGCCTTCACCAGAAACATCGCGCGTAATTGATGGGTTATCGTTAGATTTACGGGCGATTTTATCAATTTCATCGATATAGATAATGCCCTTTTCCGCTCGTTCAATATCGCCATCAGCGGCCTGAATGAGGCGCAATAGGATATTTTCTACATCTTCTCCCACGTAGCCAGCTTCGGTTAAAGCGGTCGCATCAGCGATACAGAACGGTACATCAAGAATGCGGGCAAGCGTTTGGGCTAAAAGCGTTTTGCCACTACCTGTTGGGCCAAGCATAAGGATATTGCTTTTTTGTAGCTCCACCTGCGCATCGTCTAAATTGGCAGAGTAAATGCGTTTGTAGTGGTTATAAACCGCAACACTCAGAACACGTTTAGCATGTTCTTGCCCAACGACATATTCATCAAGATGGGCCATAATCTCGCGGGGTGGAATTAAGCTACTGAGCGATGCTTCATAACTTTGCTTGCGGTGAATGGCCTCTTCATCCTGAAGCAAATTGTGACATAAGTCCACACACATGTTACAGATAAAAACATCTTCTGGCCCAGCGATGAGGCGCTCAACCTCTTCATGGCTACGGCCACAAAACGAACAGCGATGGCTACGCGTATAACTCACAATAACCTCCTCAAACTCGCCACAATCTAGAAAGGTGCGGCAAAGTTTCGGACAAACAGCAGCCGGCACGGCGGGAAAATAAACCGCCGCGCCGATATGATTATATCAGATGAAAGTGGAAATGCTGCACTAAGATTTCGCCGTCTCTTTAGTTGCTTGCAGAACAGCGTCAATGAGGCCATACTCCACAGCTTGCTCAGCCGTGAGATAGATGTCACGGTCAGTATCGCGCTCGATTGTTTCATAATCGCGCCCAGTATGTTGAACGAAAATATCAATCAAGCGCTTCTTCAGACGGACAATCTCATTGGCCTGAATGACAATATCTGACGCCTGCCCTTGTGCACCACCAAGCGGCTGGTGCATGTGAATAGTTGCGTTGGGCAGTGCCAGTCGCATACCATGCTCACCCGCTGTTAGCAGAACAGTGCCAAAGCTAGCGGTTAAACCAACAGCAACCGTACTCACTGGCGCCTGAATTTGCTGCATGGTGTCATAAATCGCCATACCACTATAGACCTGACCGCCTGGCGAGTTGATGTACATTTGAATGCGGCGGTCGGGGTCTTCACGATCAAGGAAAAGCAACTGGGCAACAATCAAGTTGGCAACCTGATCATTGATTCCCATACCCAAAAAGACGATACGTTCTTTGAGAAGCAAGGAATAGATGTCGTAAGCGCGCTCGCCACGACTTCCCTGCTCAATCACCATTGGTACAACATTGTAGAAGTTATTCATAAGTCCTTCCCTTATGGCGCATCGTCCTATTCTGAAGCGAACGAAAAGCGCAAGTGATGGTGAATATAAAGCTCAAAACAGCTTATTGTGCGCTATCTGCATCTTCAGCTTCAGCAGGTTCTGCCTCGCCCGCTTCATCAGTAGTGTCAGCAGCTTCAGAACGGGCAGCTTCTTCATTATCCGCTGTGTCTTCAGCAGGTTCAGCTGATTCTTCATCAGCTTCTGCTTCTGCGGCTTCCGCTTCAGCAGCTAATGCAGCTTCGCGAGCAGCGGCCTCCGCCTCACGGGCTTTGGTTTTCTCTACTGCTTCATCTGCTTTCTTTTGTAACACAGCTTCTGGGTCTTCGCCCATGCCAATGGCTGCAATAAAGTCCATGACATGTTCGGTAAGTAGCTGATTCACGATATTGCCACGCATATTGGGTGTATCGAAGAACATGCGGAATTGGTGTGCTTGATCACCAAACTGGGCAACCATTACATCAATATGCGCCTGTATCTGATCTTCAGTTGCTTCGATACCCTCGCGGGAAACAATTTCGCGAAGGACGAGCGTCCGCTCTACTGAACGTTCAGCAGTTTCACGATAAGCCTCACGAAGCTCTTCTTGCGTTTGGCCTGTTAGCTCGAAGTATTTCTCTAGTGTCAAACCCTGCTGGCTTAAGCGCGACTCCAGGTCACGTATCATCTCTTCAATGCGGTCTTCGACAGCCATTTCTGGATAGCGGATGGTCGCCTGCTCCACAATGGCGTCTAGCACCTTTTGGGCATAAGCGGCTTTGGCATCGCGCTCTGCAATTTCTTCCAAATCCTTACGGATTTTCTCGCGCAGTTGTTCCAGATTGTAAGGGCCATCTTCTTCATCTTCGCTCACACGGGCGGCGAAGTCATCATCGATTTCGGGCAATTGAACGTGCTGCACTTTTTGGACAGCCACTTCAAAATGCACCTTGCGCCCCGCAATCTCTTCAAAGCCTTCTTTACCCTCAGGTATTTCTAGATCGAATTCACGGGTTTCACCAGCGGTCACACCCAACATAGCAGCTGTAAAACCGGGCAGAATGGGATCATCTTCTTCATTCAGCATGATCATAGCGCCATGTTCATGAATGAAGGCATCCCCTTTGGCTGGTGACTCGTCTTCCTTGCCTTCTGGCTCATCATCAGCGAATGTTGAGTGAATATCGGCGATGATACGGTCACCATTTTGTGCAGGGTCTTCAGTATCTTCGGCCTCAGCCAGTTGTTGCTGCAACCGGTTAAGGACGCCTTCTATATCATCTTCCTCAACAGTTGGCGCTTCATACTCCAGACGGATGTCACGATAATCGCCCAGCTCAACAGTCGGTTGAAGCGGCACAGTGAAAATAAAGGTCGGCGGGTCTAGTTTGACATCTTCCAAATTACCCGGCCCGTATGGGTCTAGCTCTGAAGCGTCAAGCGCTTCTCGATAGACATCATTACCAATATTTTCAATGGCATCTTCAATAATGGCTGCCTCACCAACATAATTAACGAGAATGTTGTAAGGCACTTTTCCCTTACGGAAGCCATGGATATTGACCTTTTTGGAGAGTTCACGAGCAGCGTCTTTCTTTGCCTTTTCGAAACGCTCCGGTTCAAGCTCAACGATGAGACGAGCAGTGTGATTGTCGAGATGTTCGGTTTGAACGTTCAAGAGACTACCTCAGCAGATAGCACCAGCACTATTTTAGCACTGGCAATATAAACATAACATCAGAACGAAGCATAGGTTTGCTAATAACAGCAAAGGCGCAAAACGCGCCTTTATTGGACTATGGGGAAGGAGGGACTCGAACCCTCACCTCTTACGAGACATGATCCTAAGTCATGCGCGTCTGCCAATTCCGCCACTCCCCCAATGGGTGATGCCCATTATAAAAAGTGGCGCGGCATTCGGCAAGGGTGGGCATCTAATAAGAATTGGGAAAAATAAATGACTGGCATATATCATGGCATTCTGGTAACATTTGAACAAGCAAAAGATTTCACAAACCCTTTAATGAAGGAGTCCAGCCATTATGCCGCCAAAGCCATCCAATAACATCCCGGATATTGTTATTGGTCGCCTGCCAATTTACTTGCGAGCATTAAACCGTATGGCTCAAGCCGGATACGAGGTAACATCATCTCATGAACTCGGCAAACGGCTGGGCATTAGTTCGGCACAAATTCGTAAAGACCTATCGCATTTTGGAGGATTTGGTAAGCAGGGAACAGGCTACCAAATCAAATATCTGCAGGAGAAACTCCGCGAAGTTTTGCAGGTTAACCGTGAATGGGATGTCGCGCTGGTTGGTGCAGGTGACCTTGGTCGCGCGATTGCGCATTATAAGGGCTTTATTGACCGCGGCTTTCGTATCACTTGTGTTTTTGATGCAGACCCGAAAAAAATCGGGTTGGATTTAGATGGGTTGGTGGTTCAATCCGTTGACACAATGCAAGACACGATTCGTCAGCAGGGCATCCGCATTGCGATGATTGCCACACCAGCGGAAGTCGCACAAGATGTTGCTGATAGACTTATTGAAGCCGGGGTGTTAGCCATTTTGAACTATGCCCCAATCAGCCTCAATGTGCCTGAAGAGGTGCGGGTGCAATATATCGACCCTGTAGTTCATCTACAACGGATGACATACTACTTACCCACCGAATAAAACAAAACGCAGGTCATTCCCTGCGTTTTTCATTTCAATCGCTATTGAGCATTTTGGAATAGCCGACGCAACAAAGCCGGATCGTCGAGCGCACGCCCTGCCCCAACAGCAACAGCAATCAGCGGATTATCGGCACGATAGACGGGCACACCCGTTTCCCGCGTCAAAAACTGGTCTAGGCCACGCAAAAGCGCACCACCGCCGGTTAGTACAATCCCGCGGTCCATAATATCCGAAGCCAGTTCAGGGGGTGTGCTGGCAAGAACATTTTTGACCACTGTTGCTATTTGATTGAGAGGTTCATGAAGCGCCTCAACCACTTCGCCAGTGCTGATGTTAATTGTGCGCGGCAAGCCAGTTACATTATCCTGCCCCTGAAGCTCCATAGTAAGCTCTTCAACCGCTGTAGTCGCAGCGCCAACTTGGATTTTAATAGACTCCGCAGTAGGCTGGCCAATACTGATATTATACTTACGGCGCACATAAGCCATAATCGCCTCATCCATGCGCAAACCACCAATACGACCACTTTCTGCACGGATGATGTTGTTCAGTGTAATCACAGCGGCTTCAGTGATGCCACCACCGATATTAACCACCATATCGCCAGCGGGCGTATTCACTGGCAAACCAGCGCCAATAGCAGCAGCTAGCGGCTCCCAAATCAAATATGCCTCGCGGGCACCAGCCTGTAATGCAGCTTCATATACCGCGCGTTTTTCCACGCTTGTAACACCATAGGGAACAGAAACCATGACAGTGGGACGGAAAAAGCGTACACGGCCAGCAACTTTTCCAAAGAAGTATGAGAGCATGGCCTCAGTGACTTCATAATCAGCAATGACGCCATTTTGTAGCGGGCGCAAGACCTGAATATCTTCTTCATCAACACGCCCCAACATCTCACGGGCAGGTTGACCAAAATCTACAATACGGTCTTCTTCGGCAATCATAGCCACAAGAGAAGGCTCTTGAAGCACAATTTGCCCGTTACTGTATATCAAAACGTTCACCGTCCCGAGGTCAACGCCCAATTTTTTACCAAATATCGCCATAAACTACCTACTCCCAACCGCACAATAGTGCGAACAATGGGTCAAATTCAGAGCGGGCTAATGCGCCATACTGTACACCATAGTATAGGGAAAAGGCAACGCCCGGATAGGCCGTACCCGGGCGTTGAACGGATACCACCAACCGACAGAGCGCTTTTAAGCCCCCTGCCAGTAAAGCGGCATTAGGATTCTTCTTCGTCGTCCTGAATGATGCGCAATACTGAACCGCGTTGTTGAATCTTGCGACTAATGCGCAAGGCCAGCTCTGCACGGCGTAAGGCCAGTGCAGCTTCGCGGTTTTGCTCTTCCGGCACACCGGACGCCAGCATTTGGGCAGCTCTTTCGCGGGCAGCCTGTACCTTCTCAACATCAAGGTCATAGGCAGATTCCGCCAAATCGGCCAGAACGACAACTTTATCTGGACGCACATCGACAACGCCGCCGTAAATAGCGAAACGCTCTTCGGCATTGCCTTTGCGCACAACCATTTCACCAAAGCCGAGTGTGGTCAGCACTGGCGCATGGTTGGGCAGTACACCCATTTCGCCTTCTACAGCCGGCAGCACGACAATATCGGCTTCTGGCTCTTCGAAGACTTTCTCTTCCTGTGTGACCAGCTCTACATGAATCGGCATCATCGCCTCCTCGCCGGCCTATTCAGCTTTTTCGTAGCGCTCAATCACTTCTTCAATAGCACCAGCCATGTAGAAGTGTTGTTCCGGAATGTGGTCTAGCTCGCCATCAAGAATCATGCGGAAGCCGCGAACGGTATCTTGAACCTTCACATAGCGGCCTTCACGGCCCGTAAACTGGGCGGCCACGAACATCGGCTGGGTCAAGAAGCGCTGAATCTTGCGGGCGCGCGCCACAAGTTGCTTGTCTTCGTCAGAAAGTTCTTCCACACCAAGAATGGCGATAATATCTTGCAGGTCTTTATAACGCTGCAGCACCTGCTGGACATCACGGGCGGTGCGGTAATGTTCTTCACCGACAACATTCGGGTCTAGAATCTTGCTGGTACTAGCGAGCGGGTCCACGGCGGGGAAGAAGCCCTGTGCCGCAATCGCACGTTCCAGAGCAATAGTGCCATCCAGGTGAGTGAACACAGCCACCGGAGCGGGGTCAGAGTAGTCATCCGCAGGCACGTAGACCGCTTGCATCGAAGTAATCGAGCCTTTGCGGGTAGAAGTAATGCGTTCCTGTAGCTGCCCCATCTCTTCAGCCAGTGTCGGCTGGTAGCCCACAGCGGAAGGCATACGGCCAAGAAGCGCGGACACTTCCGAACCGGCTAGTGAGTAACGGAAAATGTTATCGATAAAGAGCAGCACATCGCGGCCTTCATCGCGGAAGTGTTCGGCCATAGTCAAGCCGGAAAGCGCAACACGAAGGCGCACACCCGGCGGCTCGTTCATCTGGCCGAAAACCATCGCCAGTTTATCAAGAACGCCCGCTTCCTGCATTTCGCCATAGAGCTGTGTACCTTCACGGGTACGCTCCCCTACCCCAGCGAATACGGACAAACCCGCGTGCTGAGTAGCGATGGAGTTAATCAGCTCCATGATGGTCACGGTTTTACCGACGCCCGCGCCACCGAAAATACCTGTCTTACCACCTTTGGTCATCGGGGCGACAAGGTCAATAACCTTCAGGCCGGTTTCGAAAACCTCAACCTGTGTGGATTGTTCTTCAAACTTTGGCGCAGAAGCGTGAATAGGACGGCGCGGCACATCATCTGCCACTGGTTCGCCACCGTCTACGGGGCGACCAAGAACATTGAAAATACGCCCTAGTGACGCTTCGCCAACGGGTACAGCGATAGGGGCGCCAGTAGCATAAGCTGGAACGCCACGCTGTAAGCCATCGGTTGTGTCCATCGCAACGGTACGGACGGTATTGTTACCAAGGTGCATCTGCACCTCAACAATCAAGTCTTCGTTCCCTTCGCGCGGAATGCGCACCGCATCGAAAATATTGGGCAGTTCGCCGCCGGGGAACTCGACATCGACAACGTTACCCAGAATTTGGGTGACAACACCCGTAATTTCAGCCATTCAGTCGTACTCCTCGTTTCTGGTAGACAGTTTACCTGCCATTACATCGAGCTATTTACGTCCGGCGACGAGCCGGTCCTGTAATTGAGCCAAACCATCCCAATCACCCTTAGCAGCGAATGAAGCTTGTTCTGCCCATGTGGGCAAGCTAGGCGCAAAACGCATACCGGCAGCTTCCAACGCAGCCCGTAATTCCTCTTCACTGGCGGCGGCTAGCTGGGCATAGGTATGAATACCTGCTGCGTTGAGCGCTTTTTCAATCTTGGGGCCAATTCCCTCAATTTTGCGCAGGTTATCGGGCTTGTCAGATGTGGCAGCCGATACCTGAGCTTTTTTGCCATTCGCTTTAGGCGCAGACTTTTGTGCGTCCGCTTCATCCAGAATTGCCTGAGCGGCTGCTTCCAGAGTTTCATCAAGCGCGCGTGCCCCACCAACAATATCAAGGATTTCGCTGGTAATAGCAGCCTGGCGCGCCTTGTTATAGATAAGGGTGAGGTCGTCTGCAAGTTGCATCGCATTATCAGAAGCGTTACGCATAGCAACCATACGGGCGGCATGCTCGCTTGCTTGGCTTTCCAAAACAGCTTGGTAAAGCTGTAGTTCGGTGAAGCGCGGAACAATCTCTTGCAGAATCGCCTCTGGGCTAGGTTCGTACTCGTAAACGGAATCCGTTTGTGAAACGGCAGGAACGTCTTTCACATATTCCGCCGCAACTTGATCTTCAATTGTATGCGGAATAAGGGGTAGCCATCCCAGTACCACAGGGCGCTGGGTGAGCATATTGACAAAATCGGTATAGGCGATATAGACATCGTCTACGCCGCCGCTGAGAAACTCATCAATCGCCAAGCGGGTTGCGGGCGCAATATCGGCAGTTGTCGGGTTGGCGGGCAGGTCGCTGAATTCAGCAACCACATTAGCGCCTTGCCGAATGAGCGTATCACGCCCTTTACGGCCAATAGTCACCCACTTCACAGGCTTATTCATCCGCGTGGCAAAACGTTGGGCAACACGGATAATATTGGTGTTATAAGAGCCTGCTAACCCACGGTCTGAAGTGATGAGCACAATCATAATGTTGTTGACCGTATCACGTTCGGTCAACAGCGGATGCAGCGACGCGCCTTTTGTGGCAGTCGATTGAACATTGAGCAGGATTTCCCATGCTTTTTCGGCAAAGGCGCGGCTGGCTAGTGCGCGAGCCTGTGCACGGCGAACCTTAGACGCGGAAACCGCCTCTAGGGCACGGGTGATTTGCCCGATGTTCTTAACGCTGCGAATACGGTTTTTTACCTCACGTGCGGTTGGCATTTAGCGAACTCCCTTCACTGTGCCGGAGCGGGATTACGCCCAAGCCTGATTGAAGGACTTAATCGCCTCTTCCAGCTTCGCACGGTTTTCGTCGCTCAGGACTTTAGTCTCGGCGATTTCGTTACGAACATCAGCGTATTGGGTCGCAAAAGTGCGCAAGAAAGCTTCTTGCCATTCCTTAACGCGGTTCACCGGAATATCGTCAATCAGACCCTTTGTACCAGCGAAGATAATCGCAACCTGATCGGCCAGAGGCATCGGTTGGTACTGTGGCTGCTTGAGCAACTCGGTCAAGCGCAAACCACGGTCAAGCTGTTGCTGGGTCGCTTTATCCAGGTCAGACCCAAACTGAGCAAACGCGGCTAATGAACGGAACTGGGCGAGGTCTAGACGTAGACCACCCGCAACGGCCTTCATTGCTTTGGTTTGAGCATCACCACCAACGCGGCTAACGCTAATACCGACGTTCAACGCCGGGCGCTGGCCAGCATAGAAGAGGTCAGCTTCCAGATAAATCTGACCGTCAGTAATGGAAATAACGTTGGTGGGAACGTACGCAGAAACGTCACCGAGCAGGGTTTCAATAATCGGCAGCGCCGTCAAGCTACCACCACCACGCTCATCGCTAAGCTGGGCAGCGCGTTCTAGCAAGCGGCTATGGAGGTAGAACACATCGCCGGGGTACGCTTCACGTCCAGGAGGACGGCGCATCAGTAGCGACACTTGGCGATAAGCCCAAGCATGCTTGGAAAGGTCATCATAGACCACAAGCGCGTCCTTGCCGTTCTCCATGAACCACTCGCCGATGGCGCAGCCGGAGTACGGCGCAATATACTGCATAGCGGCAGGGTCGGAAGCGGAAGCGACGACAACGGTCGTGTATTCCATTGCGCCGTATTCTTCCAGCGTAGCAACCAAGCGAGCCACCTCACCACGACGCTTTCCAATAGCGACGTAGATGCAGTACATATCCTCACCCTTCTGGTTGAGGATGGCATCAATAGCGACAGCGGTTTTACCCGTCTGACGGTCACCAATAATTAGCTCACGCTGGCCACGACCAATTGGAATCATCGAGTCGATAGCGACGATACCTGTTTGCACCGGGCGGTCAACGTTTTTACGCTCGACAACGCCGGGGGCGATACGCTCAACCGGGTAGTATTCGGTAAAATCAATAGGACCTTTACCATCCAGCGGATTACCAAGCGCGTCAACAACGCGACCAACTAACCCCATGCCAACGGGAACGGAAGCGATACGCCCAAGCGCGCGAACCTCATCGCCTTCCTGGATGTCGTCGTATTCACCCATGATGATGATACCGACGTTATCTTTTTCCAGGTTGAAAGCGATGCCCATCACACCGGTTTCGGTGAATTGGACAAGTTCGCTAAAGCGAATATTGTCCAGGCCCACAACACGGGCAATACCGTCGCCGACTTCTTCAACATAGCCGACTTCGACCGCCTCTAGTTCGGGCTGATAGCCTTGAATTTGCTCAAGAATAGACTTGAACATGTCGGGGGCTTCTGTCATTACCAGTCTCCCTCTGATGTGTGTTACGAAATGTGCATTTACAGAATTTAAGCCCTGTTAACAGGACCCTGTTTCAACTCAGACACAATGAACGGGCGAGCATCAGCCAGCCTGTATCTTGCGCAATTCAATAAAGTGCGTCTATTGTACCGAAAAATATCATTCCCATATAGTGTGGGGTCTAAGGCATTGTAACCTATAGATAGCCATATGTCCACTTTTTCACAAACGATTTTAGCCATCTTTAGGGAAAGTAACCAATGACGTTAGCTCTCATCACCCCCAAGTTCTACAGAACGGCGAAAAGCCGCCCAAACAGCATCGGAAATCACGGTACGTATCCGCCCTTTTTCAAGCTCATAAAGTGCTGCGGCAGAAGTTCCGCCGGGGCTTGTCACTTGATTGCGCAATTCTGCCGGATGCAGACCCGAAGCGCGGGCATAATCTACAGAGCCGCGCATCGTTTGTAAAACCAATTTCTCCGCAATGCGACGCGAAAACCCCATATGTACGCCAGCATCAATCAGTGCTTCCATAAATAAGAACATATAAGCGGGGCCAGAGCCGCTAAGAGCAGTCGCCATATCGAGCATAATTTCATCATCAACATAAACCTGCTCACCCAAAGCGCTGAGCAGCTGGCGAGCTTGCTCCCGTTGTTCATCCATCACCTCATGCGCAGCAGTCCAGACGGTAATCCCCTCGCCAATTTGTCCCGGCGTGTTGGGCATAGCGCGCACCACACGCGCATTTAGTAGCTGACCTGCAATCGTCCGCACTTTGACGCCAGCAACTATACTCAATACCAAACTCACATGATCAACACGGCTATGCAGTGGTTGGAGGACACGATCAAGAATTTGAGGCTTGATTGATAAAATAATGATGTTGGCGGCGGTAGCTGCTTCAGTGTTATCGGTTGTAAACTCGATACCATAATCGGTAACGAGTTGTTCGCCGCGTTTTTCGTTAGGGTCGGCGGCAATAATTTGCGTGGGTTTTACAGTTTTGCGCCCTAATAAACCTTTGATAAGCGCTTCGCCCATCACTCCTGCACCGATGATTGCGATTTTAGAACCGTTAAATGTCATTATCTCCCCCTTAATTATTTTGATATGGGTTATATTGTTGCCAACGTTGCACAGCTTCCTCTAATCGGTCGCGCTGAATTTCCACCCCAATGCCTGTGCCATCGGGAACGGGCAACGTACTATCTTCCGCCAAAACAAACGGCGGTTCGGTAATATCAGGATTAAAATAACGGTCGGTGGCGGATATATCGCAAGGGAGATTAACGGCGGGTAAAGAGGCAAAGGCAACATTGGCCGCCCGCCCTATCCCCGTCTCAAGCAAACCGCCAATCCATAGTGGCAAATCATGTTCCACACAAAGGCGATAAATCTCTAGGCTTTCCACATAGCCGCTGACACGGGCGGGTTTAAGATTGAGAATGCGCAACGCACCAAGTTCTAATGCAAGGCGCAAATCATCTGCGGATTTAATGCTTTCATCAAGGCAGATAGGTGTTTTTAACTGTGGCTGTAGTTTGCTGTGCTGGTATATGTCAT
>DAOTWU010000400.1:0-2467 GCA_034435735.1 Anaerolineae bacterium
CGTAGGGCGCATATTGACGTAAAAGCCAGTGCGGAGAGATTGAACATGGCTCGAGCAAAACAAGGGCGTCGGGGCTCAAAGAAGGTCGTAAAGAATATCCCTTACGGCCAAGCCCATATCTACGCCACGTTCAACAACACAATTGTTACCATGACTGACCAAACCGGAAATGTCATTGCCTGGGCAAGCGCCGGCACCTCGGGTTTCAAAGGGAGCCGTAAGAGCACCCCATATGCTGCCCGCCTTGCTGCGCAAAACGCTTCCGAAACCGCCCAAAATCATGGCATGAAGGAAGTTGACATTTTCGTCAAAGGGCCGGGACCTGGTCGTGAAGCAGCGATACGCGCTATTCAGGGCAGTGGCCTGAAGGTGCGTTCCATTTCTGATGTCACCCCCGTCCCACACAATGGCGTGCGCCCACGCAAACGGCGTCGCGTCTAGGCTATTCACGGGTGGTAATATCGCTACCCGCCTATAAACCCGATGGTTCGGTTTGCACATGCTTGTGCAACGCCGGCTAGGTCAGGAGGGTGTCAGTTTGGTTATGAGTAACATGGTTCTGCCTCATAAGGTGGAACGAGACGCAGTAACACGTAATTACGGGCGCTTTATCATCAGCCCGCTAGAAAAAGGCTACGGTGCGACACTGGGCAACATGCTCCGCCGTATCCTGCTTTCGTCTATTCCCGGTGCGGCAGTGACCAGCATTCGGGTTTCTGATGTGCACCATGAATTTTCCGCCATTCCTCATGTGCGGGAAGATATGACCCAGCTTATCTTGCAGGTGAAGCAGTTGCGCCTCATTCTGCACGATGTGGAGTCTGCGCGTTTGCGCTTGGAGCATCGGGGCGAAGGCACGGTGACCGCTGCGGACATTATTTGCCCGCCAGAAGTGGAAATCGTCAACACCGACCTTTATCTATTCACAGTAGATTCTCCCGATGCGCATCTGGAGATGGAGTTTGAGGTTCATGTAGGCCGCGGCTTTAGCCCAGCAGATGAACGCGGGCGTTTGCCGATTGGCGAGTTGCCCGTAGACGCTATCTTCAGCCCAATTCGCCGCGTCAACTACGACGTTGTGCCAGCGCGTGTCGGGCAGCATACAAACTACGATAAACTCATTCTCGAAATCTGGACGGATGGCACTATTCGCCCCGAAGAGGCTCTTAGCCAAGCCGCCCGGATTGTTGTGCAGCATCTCACCGTCATTAGCGGGGTAGAGCCGGATGACCTCTATCCGATTCCGGTAGAGCCAGAGCCGGAGCAAGACCGTCGCCCAGCCCTCTACGATAAACCAATCGAAGAGCTGGATTTGAGCGTGCGCGTCTTCAACTCGCTCAAGCGCACTGGCATCACCTCTATTGGCGATGTGATTGATATGCTTCAACGCGGTCCAGACGCCATGCTCGCGATTCGTAACTTCGGTGAAAAATCGCTCGATGAGCTGGTGGCCAAGCTGCGCGAAAAGAAGTATTGGCCGCTTGATGAAGAAAATGACGAAGGCTAGTCACATAGGATAGGGACGCATCATGCGACATCGTATTAAGGGTAAAAAGCTCGGTCGTGATACCGACCACCGCCGGGCGTTGCGGGTGAATCTTACTCGTGAGATTCTTGAGCATGGGCGCATTAAAACCACTCTTGCAAAAGCGCAATTCGCTCGCCCGCACGTCGAGCGCGTCATCACTATTGCTAAACGCGGCCTCGCCCGTGCCGAAGCCGAAGCGAACGATGCCATCGCGGTACATGCTCGCCGCCTGGCTGCTAGCCGTCTTGGTAATGATCGTGACCTCGTCAAAAAGCTATTTGACGAGATTGCCCCCCGCTATGCCGACCGCCCCGGCGGTTATACACGCATTTTGAAGCTGGGGCCGCGCAAGGGCGATAATGCCGAGATGGTGATTTTCGAACTTGTGGAGGGTGAAGAAGAGTAGCGCCGTGCGTTATCGCGCTATCCTCTCTTATGATGGGACGGCATATTGTGGGTTTCAGCGTCAAGTAGATGCGATTCCCACAATACAAGCAGAAGTAGAGAAGGCCATTAGTGCCGTACTAGGTCAGCCCGTCACCATCATCGGCGCAGGCCGCACCGATACGGGCGTACATGCTCGTGGGCAAGTGATTGCTTTCGATGTAGAAGGCTGGCGTTATGATAACCAAACGCTTTTACGCGCTATCAACGCCAATTTGCCCGATGACATCGCCTTACAGGACATTGCTCCCGCACTGGGGTTTCACCCGCGCTTTGATGCGCTTTCGCGGAGCTATGTCTATACCATTATCAACGCTCCTCAACCCCAACCGCTGTGGCGGCGTTATGCCTGGTGGATATATGGGGAGCTAGATACAGAAGCAATGCAACAGGCGGCAGCCTTACTGATAGGGGAGCACGATTTTGCTACATTTGGTTCGCCGCCTCAGGGTAGTAACACCGTCCGCCACGTGCTACAGTCTTATTGGACGGTCT
>DAOTWU010000401.1:0-3548 GCA_034435735.1 Anaerolineae bacterium
AGCAGAAAGGGTTTCACCATCAGATAAGCGAACATCAAAACCGCCATGTTCTGCCCTATGAATGGCGCTAGCCGCAACATTTAGACGCAAGTCTCCGTGTAACTGCTCTAGGAGGGCATCCACTAGAGTTTGCATACCGTCTCGAAAACTAGTGAATACCGATTGGCGCTTACCCGTTGTTGGGGGCACTTTACGACGGGCTGCCAACATACCACGAATGAGGCTACCGTACTGCTTTTCAAGCTGGCGAAAGCGTGGAAAAGTGGCCAACAAACTCTGATTTTCAGCTTCCGCATTATGGATACCTGCCATCAGTGGTTCGGCTAACCGGTCTAACGCCTCGACCCCTAACCGTCGGCGGACAAAATCTGCTAATGATTCATCACCATCATCTTGACGAGGTGGAATAAACCAATCTAGCGCCATCCGCAATTTGCCGCGCCATGAAAACAAAGGCGTGCGGATGAAAGGCAAAAC
Organism: Anaerolineae bacterium; assembly: GCA_034435735.1. Lineage (GTDB taxonomy): Bacteria > Chloroflexota > Anaerolineae > Aggregatilineales > Phototrophicaceae > S146-30. Next base: position 478 of record DAOTWU010000401.1, read on the forward strand.
ACGGGTAGGAACAATTAAAAAGACGCCATCTGGCAAAGGCACTAAACGGCCATCACGCAAAACATAAGTGCGTCGCGAATCATCATTTGTGCCCAGAAATTGATCTTGCAAGCCTAATTCTTTTGCAAGATTTAACGCCCACGGCTTTTGGGTCAACACGGAATCGGGGCCAACCTCTACAACAAACTGCCCTTCTCCATCAGGATTGGGAATATGCTCTGTACGTATTTTCCCGCCAAAGCGCTGGCTACTTTCTAGCAAGACATAGGGCACACCCTGTGATTGTAATTCATAGGCGGCAGCCAGGCCGGCGATGCCCCCGCCGATAATTACTACAGGCGTCTTTGAGAAGGTTTTGGTAGATGCCGTCATTATTTCCTCATTCTATGTGAACGGTACGGGTTTCCGGATCATAGGCGCAAAACGGCTCTTCCGCCATATAGTCGCCAACTGTGCCATAGGCGCGGGCGCGGCAGCCGCTACACAGATTTTTGAACTGGCAAGCGCCACATTTACCACCTAGCAAATCAGGATTACGCAATTCCGCAAACAATGCACTTCCCTGCCATATATCCCCGAAGTGCTGGCGACGCACATTCCCTGCCTCTACGGGCAAATAACCACAGGGAAATACTTCACCGCGATGTGAGACAAAACAAACCCCAGTACCAGCAAGGCAACCTTTGGTGGCGGCGTGCATTTGACCATGTGGGTGGCCATGAAGCTGGCGGTGATGGCTGGCGGGTAAATCATGTTGAACGCCACGGCGCCGCTCTTCTGCGCGGCGTTGGCGCATTACACGGAAATAGTGCGGCGCACAGGTCGCTTTAAGTTGTAATTGCGGCTCAGATTGCTCTTTGTCGTAAAGCCAATTGAGCACCCGCTCATATTGCTGGGCGTTTATCATTTGCTCTTCAGCAATTTCCACGCCACAGCCCACAGGCACTAACAAAAAGAGATGTAACCCCACCGCATCTAAATCTTTGGCCAGTTGTAAAATTGCTTCTAATTGGGCTTCATTATGTTTCGCCACAGTGGTATTGATTTGTACGGGTAAGCCCACACGCCGTAACGCTTGAAAGCCGCGGACTGCTGCATCAAATGAACCAGGCAACCCTCGAAAAGCGTCATGAGTAGCGGCATCTGCCCCATCAAATGAAATACTCACACGTTTGACACCATGCGCTTTAATCTCTTCGGCCAGGGCATCATCAATCAAAGTGCCGTTTGTCGCCAATGCAACAGGCAAACCGGCATCAGTAGCGTAGCGCGCAATATCCAGAATATCTGGCCTGAAAAGCGGCTCGCCGCCACTGAGCACAAAAACAGGCCGCCCGACTTCGGCAATCTGATCAACGAGGCGAAAAGCCTCTTCAGTAGTCAAATCTTGCGGCGTTAACTGATCAGCGATAGTAACGCGGCGACAATGAATACAGCGCAAATTACAACCTGCTGTTGTCTCCCAAAAGATTAACCGTGGTGGTGGATACACTGTTCCATGCTCCTAAACTGTAAAAGACCTAGACTGCTTTACAGTAGATGGAGACTACTTGTACCTGCAGTGCAAAGTGTCATTGAAAATTTATGACAAAGCGCACAATCTTTAAGATTTTAGCAATTTTATACTGATTTCCACAATTTTTAACAGTGGTTATTGAAGATTTTGTGAGATTTATGTATATTTTAGCCTTGATGTAAATTTCACAATCAATACAGGTAAAAATTATGTCCCGACCACCTTTCCGTCAGATGACAACAACTCAGCCGCAAACCAATTCAAAAAAGCGTGGAGACCAACTCACGAAACGGCAATATGTGCGCTTCGCGTTCTACAAAGTAGATCCAATGTGGCGCCGCCTGCCGCCACAAAAACAGGCAGAGCATAAACAAGAACTCTTAGAGACCATTCAAAGCTTCAACCGCAGAATGCTATTGCGCCCATATAGCTTGATGGGAACGCGGGCAGATGCAGAATTATTGCTGTGGCAAATTGCTGAAAGCCCCATCCCCTTTCAAGAACTAGCCGCTGCCATCATGAATACAGCGATGGGGGGGTATCTCACTTTAGCATATTCATACTTTTCCCAGACAAAACGCTCTATTTACGAAATACGAGATAACCCAGAGGAAGATGTAGAGCGCCTCATCATTCAACCTTCTGAAGCGCGTTATCTATTCGTCTATCCGTTCATCAAAACGCGGGAATGGTATCAGCTATCGCTACCCGCACGGCAAGGCATGATGGATGAGCACATCATCGTTGGGCGTAAATATCCCTCTGTGCGGTTGAATACAACTTACTGCTTTGGGCTAGATGATTACGAGTTCATCGTGGCTTTTGAAACCGATGAACCCAGCGATTTCTTAGACTTGGTGCAAGAGCTGCGCGAAACAGAAGCTAGCCGCTACACCAAACAGGACACGCCGCTCTTCACATGTATTAATATGCGATTGGCTGAAGCGCTGGATGCATTAGGCGGGCCAGCAATTGCGCAACCGGCTGAAGAAGATGAGCAACAGGAAGAATGGGTAGAAGTGGGGCCATTAGACGACTTCCCACCAGGAGAGCGGCGCGTGGTCTATCTGGCTGGGCAGCAAGTTGCCCTGTTCAATATCGATGGCCAACTTTACGCCATCAGTAACCGTTGCTCGCATGCACGCGGACCGCTTAGCGAGGGCGATATTGAACATGAAGAAGATGGCACATGCAGCGTCCATTGTCCATGGCATTACACCAAGTTTGATATTGCTACCGGCCAACCTGTTGATGGCGTCGCCACTATTCCCGTACCAACGTATAACGTTGAAGTGCGCAATGGCGTGATTTTCGTCGGCATTCAACCAGAATAACGTGCATCTCACCTGAAATGAGGCTGATTGGTGAACATACAACTGCATGACCCGCAAGAAGCGCTATTTGTTGATGAAGCAGTAGAGTATGATGCTGTGTTGGTTGTTTCGTTCGGTGGTCCAGAAGGGACAGATGAGGTCATTCCCTTTCTAGAAAATGTACTTCACGGGCGGAATGTGCCGCGAGAGCGTATGATGGAAGTCGCCGAACATTATATGCA
>DAOTWU010000402.1:0-4581 GCA_034435735.1 Anaerolineae bacterium
CATTAGCGATGCACATAGTGCCGCTGGTGGCATTTGTCGCCCTATATGGCGGGCAGTTCATCCCCAAAAGCGCCCCCGATGTGCCTGATGGTGCGCAAGTGCTGAGCGTGCTCACCTATAATCTGAAAACTGAGCATGAGAGCTATGACCCGTTGGAGGCGATTATTCGCGCGGCAGATGCTGATATTGTGTTTTTGCAAGAGTTGAGCGAACCCGCCGAAGCGCAGTACACCGCCAACTTGCGCGAGCAATATCCCTATTATGAGGGCGTCACCTTTGGCCTTTCGGTGATGGGGCTGGGGATTTTCAGCAAGTATCCCATTGATGATGTGAGCTTTGGCTGGCGGGATGAAGTGTGGTTGCGCTATATGCGGGCGGTGGTGACGGTTGATGGGCGCGCGGTGGTGCTCTATAACGTCCATACCAGCCCGCCGATTTACGGCATTGCTTTCGACGATGCGCCGCGCCACGATGACATTAGCACAGTGGTGGCGTTGGCAACGCAGGAAACTGCGCCCGTGCTCATTGCGGGCGACTTCAACGCCCCTGACCAAACAGAAGACTATCGCCTGCTGGCAGCACATTTCACAGATACATTTGCCGAAGTGGGCTATGGTCTGGGTATGACATGGCCACAATTTGGCTCTTTCCGTTCGATTGTGTCGGTACTACGCCCCTTCATCCGCCTTGATTACATTTGGCACAGCGAGCATTTTATCGGGCTAAATGCAGAGGTCTGGCCAGAAAGCGGGGGCAGCGACCATCACCCTGTTCGGGCAGAGTTGGCTTTGCTGCCCACCACTGATGCACTTTCTACGGCAAACCATCAACCATAAGCGGAAGCCCCCCAAGCAGCGCCGGGGAAAACATGCGCCAGCGCTTCTGGGAAAACGCTACGGAAGCCAACTAAGCCGTGTCCGCTACCAATTTCAGCGAACTTATAATCGACATCACCACGTGTTTGTTGGCGCTCATGGAGGATGTCGCGCAATAGATGCGCTGGACGCACAAAACGCGCCTTCTGTTCATAGCGCCCCACCGATTGGAAGATACGACGTGGAAGGGCGGCAGCATTCTGGAAGCGGGAGGCATAGCGCTCTAGTTGTTCCTGCGCTGGCCCCTTGCCCAAAGGCGGCGAGAGCATGATTAAGTGGCTGAATACGGCGGGGTTCTTAAGTGCAGCATGGGCGGCGGCAATTGCGCCAACACCAACGCCCCCAACACCGAGATTGGTGGCATCAATGCGATATTGTGACTGGAGGAAGGGCAATAGCTCCAGCAGTAAAGCGTTATAGTGGCGGTCGTTGCTGATATAGTCGCGGTTGCGCATTTGCTGGGGGCCACTTTGCTTCATGGCAATAATCACTGGCTCTAGCCGTTCGTGCTTAATGAGTGTGTCAGCAATATAGGGGATTTGCAACGGGCCAACCGCCCACTGCCCATCAAGCAAAATCAAAAGGGGATATTCGCGATCGTCATGGGGGTTATAGTTAGGCGGCGTATATACCCACAACTTGCGGTCGGTAAAATTCATCTGAGCACTACTGAAACGGTGTTCTTTAACGCGCCCACGCGGCACATTGGGCATAGCAGACCAATCTGGGAAGGGGCGCGCTTTGGGCATGCGCAAAATCGAGACATCCATCTGTGCGGTGTGCATCCGCAGCGGGTTCAATGGGTCAGTGCGCCAATGCCGCGCGACACGCCCGACAATATCGGTCTCCGTTTTCAGCGGCGTCATGGGGTCATCAATCGCCAGCATATAGTCCAGCAAGTCATCGGCTTCAAAAGTGAGCTGCACATACCACAGCGTTGTGCCCTGCAAGTTAGTCATACGGGCGAAAGGCGGGTCTCCGGGCAGGGTGTCGAGATTGACAGCGGCGCTACGGACGCCCATACGCGAATAAATAAATGTAGCGCGGCGGCCTTCTACCCACGGCCAATGGGGGCGTTCCGCGAGCAACTCATTGACCATCTGTTGCCGCACATCATCATCGGGCTGGCGTTCTGCCTCGTCGATAAACTGGGAAAACGTGTGCCATCGGGGCATAGTTATCAACTCCTCATCGCGCCGTCAGGGTGCGGCGCTGCACTTAACAGCTATAGCGCCTATTTTAGCATTCTTATGTCACCACCGCCAAAAGGGGGAAATAATCCCTCAGAAATTCATTGACATATTACGGAGCACCTCATGTTACTCCCTATCCCTGCGCCAAAGGGTATGCTGCTCATTGAAGATGGGAGAGGTCACTTCTATGATAGGGGTATATCCCTGTGGGAACGAGAGGCCAACATCAGCTAATATAGATGATGGAATAGAACGATCGCCATTTGACGTAATAACCCACGCCGCTTGAAGTGCATTTGCTGGCCAATGCTCAAGCACAAAACGGGTCGCCTCAAGACTGCCAGTATATCCTCCCAATAGCCACATAAACCCGTAGCTTGTGCCATCCAGTGCATAAATCACCCCTGGAGAACGCCCACTAAGGTCGATGACTGGGGTGCGGGATGCAAAACCATTCGCGCGGGCAGCCTCTTGCAATGTTTGTAAATAAGCCGCCGTCGCCTCATCCAATAACACAATATCACCGCTACTGTCATGCTGAATTTCAACAGGAGTTTGCATCTCCCATAATGGAGCAGCTTGGCGATAGGGCTGGCGAGCGGAAATAATCATTACCGCCAATACAGAGAGGCCAAGCAAGGCAAGAAATAGAGGCTGTTTCCGAAGGCTGATGAGTATAACAACCGCCAGTAACAAGAAGAAGGCGGATAAACTAGCGTGAATAATGTAAATATTATTTGTACCATAACTAGTGGCCAGCGACAGCATAAATAAGCCACCAACCATTATAGTGTGGCGGCGGGACAAAGTTTTCTCTATTAGAGCAATGAGTAACCACAACGCATAAAGGCTCAATACCCAGCGCCCAACATCGTGAAAATGATGCACTTGGAGCAACGAAAGTGCCATACCTATTAGCAGAACAGCATTAACGCCCCAGTGCCAAATGCGTGTATGTCGCCGAGATGGAACACGGAAACGCCAGATAAGAAGAATAATAAGTATTAATAACGCTGGTGACAAAATTACCAAAACTTCAACAGTGATGCGTAAAAGCCCAACCAAAGGAGCACGGATAAAACGGGTGAAGAACAATCCCTCATCTGCTCGTAACAAGAATTGATGCTGTGAAGCCAGCTGTAATTTCTCTAATCCAGCAGTCAAATATGGCTCACGAAGTAACCCCAAACCCGCTACCAGTCCCACCCCAATAAGAACGCCAACTAGCCACGTGCGCATAAGGGGGAAGCGGCGACGATAAACTAACCACAAAGATAAAGACAGCGAAACCATCACTGCGGCGCTGGTGAGCTTACCCCATGCCACCGCAGTTATGCCGCAGCCGAGTAATAGGCCACCAATAAACTGGCGTTGCTGTGATGAAGATTCAGTGAGAATCAGCGCACCAATGAGAAACCAACAAAACCCAACAATTACCAGCCAGTTATAACTAGGTGTCGTCAACCACCAGCTATAATAAAGCGTACCGCCGGCGAGAGCCGTAAAGAGATACGGAGGCGATAGCGCATTAGTGCGGCGCAATACCATATAACTAGTGCCTAAAGAGGAAAATAGCATAATAGATATGCCGCTGAGCCGCAGGGGGGCAAGAGCACCACCGCTGAAATCGTAAAGATAGCCAACCAATGCGCCAAACCAACGGCTATCAATGCTTATATTTTGATAATCACGCAAGGTCAGCAAATAAAACCCGTTATCGGTGAAATCAAATCCGCGAACGCCCCAAATAAAGACACATGCCCAAGTCATCATCGCTAGACTGAGATAGAAAACATACCATCTTTTTTCCATTATTTCCCTCTCTCATCTTCTCCCCCATCCCCCTGTGGGATGACGCGCGTCAGGTCATAATATTGTGCCAGATTGCCGTATGTACGCACTTGCGGGTGAAATGGGTCTTGTGGCGGCGCGCCCTGTATCATATTGCCTAAATCAAAAGTAAACGGTGTGACAGTCACTTCAGCCTCGCCGCGGGCAACAGCCGCTTGCAGTTGAGTGTGAATGGCGTACCATTCGCGGTTAAATGTGCGCATGTTATCCATCTGGCGCAAGCTATTCAGCAAGGTTTGTACAAGCCCAAGCACCATAAGGGCGACTAACAACGCCAGCAACGGGCGAGAGATGCGCCACGATGGCGGGTGTTTGCGGCGTAAGGCAGCGCCAGCGACATAAGCGCAAGCAGCCATGACCAACACAAGCGTGTATAGCGGCGTGGTATTGGCGCGGGCGGGCAAATAACGCGACATAGCATACGCAGCAGAGGCGATAGGCGCAGCGATAAGTACAGCGCCAAACAGCAATAGCGCCCCGATAATTTGCCAGCGACGGCGGCGCAGGGCAACGCCATCGCCCGCATAGAGTTGGTAACCCAACCACCCCATGAATAGCAGCAAAAAGGCCAACGAAAACGGCGCCAATAGCAATAACTCTAAATGGGCGAAACCAGTAAAGGCGGCGGTCATAGCGACCAGCGCAGGTAAGGATGGCGCGGG
>DAOTWU010000403.1:0-26049 GCA_034435735.1 Anaerolineae bacterium
AACCTCTGGCGATGATTCTGCTGGCGTATCAGGGTTTTCGTTTGTGGCTGCCTCTTCTTCATCCAAGCTGAGGAGATAGGTCACAATATCATTTAGCTCTTCTTCGCTGAAGGCCTCTGTATAAGGTGTGTGTTCTTCACCACTGAGCGTATGATGCTCTGTTAGAACGCCATATAGATACCCCGCGGCATCATCACCAGCACGGTCGGCAGCAACATTTGCGATATTGGCCAATCCAGGGCCAATAAGCGTTTCTTCAGTATCAACAAGATGGCATTGGATACAAGCAAGCCCTGCACCTTCACGGATGGTGCTGAATAGTGCTTCCCCGTTAGCCACATCGCCATTCCCTATATTCTCTGGCACATTGGCTTCTGGCTCAGGCGTCTCTGTAGGCGGCTCAGGTGTTGCTGTAGGTGGTTCGGGCGTCTCTGTAGGTGGTTCAGGTGTCGCTGTAGGCGCTTCAGTAGCCTCTTCATGCTGTTCGGCGGCTTCTTCGTGTTCGTCCGTTGTATCTTCGGCATGGGCATCCGCTTCTTCATGGTCTACTGCATCCGCCTCTTCATGGCCAGCTGCGCCATGGGTATCTTCTGGTGTTTGCCATGCGGGTGTTGCGACTGTGCCGCAAGCCGTAACAATCCCCCCAACGATGAAAGCTATCAATAAAACCCGCAGGTTTTTCATCCGCATGTTCGAATCCCCTCATTACTTGTGAAACGCTGTACAATACCGCCGAGTATACCGCGACATATGGCAGCACGACAACTATGTTCGCTCAAATTGTACGCTTATCAAAAGCCAGTTGTCTCTGGCCTGCGATAATGGATGAGGCGTTGTAATGCTTTTAGTTCGTAAGGGCGATAGTACATCTTCAGCTGATAGCGCCAGCCACTCAGAAGCTTCAATAAGTGGCGCATTGCCCCCTGTAATCGCGTATCAGTTACGGTGGGGTAGTAGGCGTTAATCACTGCCTCAAAATCGCGCACTCTTCGTCGCACATTATCTTTGAACCAAGGCGTTCCGGGGTCACGGCGCATCGATTTTTTCATCCACTCGTCACTGGCCCATTCTTCTAATGTTTGTGGAAAACGGAAGCCTAGGCGATAGGCATCTTCCATCATGATGCTACCTTCTTGGGGGACGGGAGTATAAATATATAATACTAGCTCAGTGGCGGGGTTAACTTTTTTCAATTTGCGAATAAATTGTATTGTGCGTTCAATATCTGCCATGGGTTCTGGGGGATTGCCTAAGACGAACGATAACTCTGGAATAATGTCGTAGTGTTTCATCCGTTCGACAATAGCGAGCGTCATCTCAGTGCCGCTACGTCCACCCTTGTTCATGCGCTTGAGCGTTTCATCGTCGCCGCTTTCTGCCCCCATAAAAACCATCTTTAGCCCGCTTTTGGCCATTTTTTCAAATGTGGCATCACTATATCCCATCAGCGTATCAACGCGCCCAAGCCCCCACCAAGCAATATCAAGGCCAGTCATACGCTCAGCGATTTCTGCTGTGCGCCCCTCATGGACGAAGAAGTCCATATCGTGGAATTCCATAGCATCAATGTTATAGCAACGCTTCAAATAAGCCATAATATCGCCAACACGCTGGGCGCTTTCTGCTAACCAGCGTTTTTGCGCTAATGGTACAATCGCGCAGAAATTACACGAAAACGGGCAACCCCAACTTGTATTGTGTGATAGCACCCGTTTTCCCAAGTAGCTATGGCCAATATAACGACTTACATCAATGTGGTCATAAGGATACCAAGGTAGGTTGTCCGGTTTGATAAAAGGTGCACGCGGGTTGACTGTGATGCCATCGCCTTGCTTATAAGCGAGCGAGGGGACTTCTCCTAATGCTCCGCCATGATAGAATGTATCCACAAATTTACGGAAGGCTGCCTCCCCTTGCCCCTGAATCACGTAATCGACAAAACCGCTTTGCAAACATACCTCTGTATGGTTGCTAGGGAAATAGCCGCCCCATAAAATCGTTAAATTGGGTAAAGTTTGTTTGACCTGTTTGCATACAGGGACGACTTGTCGCAATTGCGGGCCAGGCATGACGGTGACTGCCAGCAATTTGGCTTTTGTCGTTTGTGCTTGCTCTATGATGGCTTGGGCGGGGTCTGATATAAGGTTGCCATCAATAAACGCTATGTCATAATCCTCTGCCACTACAGCAGATATAGCCAATAATGATAGGGGAAGGCGTTGCTTGCCGGGAGATGTGCTCACTGGATTGTAAAACAAAATTGTCTCGCGCATGATGACCTCTACACACTCAATTGGGGCGATTTGTGAATTTGAAGCACCGGAATATTGCCGTATGATGCTTTAATACTATTTAATTTGTTAACGTTATTCTCTGCTTTTTAGATTGCTTGCGCAAGCGGGGTAGGGGATTTGAGGGTAAAGCGCCTGCTAACTCTGTCTTTCCTGCGTTATAATAAGCCGATTGTTTACTGTTTTGAATATTTGAATTTGGTATACTCCAATTATGACCGAATACAGCACTGAACTCAAAAATGGTTGGCTGGCGCTCTATACCCCAACGCCACAGGTGCGCCCAGGAACAGACTCTGCCTGGACGCCCTTGTCAAGCTATACCGCCTTGACGGGTGGTGCTTGGCTACGGCGGATTGTCTCGCTAGAGCCAGCTAATGAATGCGTGAACTATGTATTGCGCATAACCGCGCCATCTGGCTCACTAATTATAGAGGTGAATGGGGAAGGGATTTTTCAAGGCGTCAGTGAAGGTGCACCTTTGGAATTCGATGTCACTTATCACGTATCATTAGGGGATAATACTATCACTCTATGGCTTACTGGGGCGCCGCAGCAAATTTCCCTATGTGCTGTACCTTGTCAGTAAATTAGTTATAAACTACAAGGTCTCATTGACGCTTGTGAAGCATTTCGCTACAATACGCTTATCTGGTTTGAGATTGGTCAGCATATAAATATGGATTATCACATCTGGACTTTCGGCTGTCAGATGAATACCGCCGATTCACAACGGCTTGCATCGGAGTTAGAGCGTATGGGTTATCATGCTGCCACATCTCCCGATGATGCCGATATTCTCGTTGTTAACACCTGTGTGGTGCGGCAAAGCGCCGAAGATAAGGCGATGAATCGTTTGCTGCTGCTTAAGGCATTAAAAGAGCGTCATCCGGAAAAAGTCATCGGCGTTATGGGCTGCTTAGTTGGTGTACGCGATCCGTTACACTTGCGCAAGAAATTGCCCTTTGTCGATGTTTTTATGCCACCTTCAGAACCTGCACCCATGGTTGAATTTTTGCAAGACCGCCTCGGTGAAGATGAAGTGCTCGCACTTGATGAGCAGGCGCGTGCCCAGCGCGAAGCTATTCAAGATGGCGACCTCATTTTGCCAGAGCACGAACAAGGGCAATTGGTTAGTGCCCATGTGCCAGTGGTTTATGGGTGTTCGCATGCTTGCACTTTCTGCATTATTCCGTTCCGCCGTGGGGTAGAGCGCAGCCGCCGCGTTGGGGAGATTGTCGCTCATGTTCGCAGTTTGGCATTGCAAGGCGTTAAAGAGGTGACTTTGCTCGGCCAAATTGTTGATCGCTATGGCAAAGACATACCTGATGGCCCAGACCTTGCCGATTTGCTGCGGATTATTGACGGCATTGCTGAAGAAACTGGTTTAGAGCGTATACGCTTCCTCACCAGCCATCCAAATTGGATGACCGATAAACTGCTGGATACCGTTGCCGAATTGCCGCGTGTGATGCCACATATTGAAGTGCCGGTACAAGCGGGCAATGATGAGGTGCTGGAAAACATGAAGCGCGGCTATACTGCTGATGATTATCGCCGCCTCATCCACCGTATTCGTGAACGTATACCCGATGTGGCCATTCATACCGACATAATCGTGGGCTTCCCAGGAGAAACTGAAGCCCAGTTTATGGATACCTATAACTTGCTCGCTGAATTGAAGTTAGATAAAGCCCATCTCGCACGTTATAGCCCGCGCCCTAATACGGTTAGCGATCGCCGTATGGAAGATGATGTGCCAGATGAAGAGAAGCGCCGCCGCCATAAAATGTTGGAAGATTTGCAAGCCCAAGTCATGGCGGAAATTAATGCACGCTTTTTAGGTGAGCAAGTTCAGGTTTTGGTAGAAGACCAGCATCGTGGTAAATGGCGTGGCCGCACACCACAGAACAAGTTGGTTTTCTTTGAGGCCGATGGCGATTATCGCGGTAAACTGGTAGATGTAGAAATTACATGGACAGGCCCTTACAGTATGCAAGGTCGCCTGCCCGGCCAACAAACACCGCAGGATGTGCGTGATATTGTTGATATACCGGTAGTTGGTTGACGAATTCACCCGATTATCGCTATAGTACATCTTGTGTGTTTTGGCCTTAAAAACATTAAGGCGTTGTGATTGGGATAGAACGCCATTTTGTCGTATACTTAATTGAGGCAGCCAGGTGGGGGACTATGTTCCCTCAGTACGCCGGGATTGATGAACCACGGTTGACTGTACTCACCGATTGGAGGACCAGCCACAATGGCAGAAAAATCCGGATATTACTATCCTAACAAGTTTGCCCTCATTTTTATCTTGGCCATGGAAGAAATCATGGGCAAAAATGGCCTCAACGCCATTTTGAATTTGGCCGGGTTACCTGAATTGATTGATAATTACCCGCCGGACAACCTTGAAAAAGGTTTTGATTTTGCGGACTTCACGGCGCTTAATGTCGCCCTAGAAGAAATGTATGGTCCGCGTGGTGGGCGTGGCCTCGCTTTGCGTGCTGGCCGTGCTACCTTTGCTCATGGTTTGCGGGCTTTTGGCGCTTTAGCTGGTGTTGGTGACCTTGCCTTTAAGGTGTTGCCACTCAATGCAAAGCTGAAGATTGGCGTGCCCGCTATGGCGAATATTTTTTCCCAATTTTCCGACCAAATTTCTAATGTTTACGAAGAAGGTAACGACCGCATTATTTATACCCTAGAGCGTTGCCCAATGTGCTGGAATCGCAAGGCCGATAAGCCAGTTTGCTATGTTGGCCAGGGCTTGCTCCAGGAAGGTCTGCGGTGGGTTTCCGGTGGGCATGAGTTTCAGGTCGATATGGAAACTTGCATCGCTAAAGGCGATGAGATGGGCCGTTACGTTATCTATAAAGACCCAATCGGCTAAACTATAGCCTTAAAACCTACTGTTTACGAACAGCCCCTTTGGGGCTTGTTTCGTTCTCATGATAAACTTTGCTCTGTTTGGGGTTCATAGGGCATGCACAGGGCTAGCGTGATTGTGCAGAATGGCGCACAGTGTTAGAATCGAAGCGTGATAGTCTTTCAATATATTGAGTATAAAACTTGCTAAGGACTGGTTATGCGCTTCCGAATGATAGCGTTTTTCTTACTGAGCCTTGTGCTTACAGCTTGCAATCTTGGCACAAATGAAGCGCCAACGGTTTTACCAACGATTACACCCAATAACAACGCACCTTCTACTGAGCGCCCTGTCGTTCAAATTATCTCGCCACAAGATGGCACAGAGGTTGTTGTTGGCGAAACGGTTTTCGTTAATGCTGGTATTACCAATGCACGTGGTGTGACCAGTGTGCAAATGTTTGTGAATGGCAATGTTGCCAAAGTTTTGCCTTTTGCCGCTGATGCCGATGCCGATAGCCGTAATGCATTATTGGATTTCACCCCAGCTAGTGAGGGGAACATCGAGTTACGTGTCGTCGCTTATAAAGGCGATATTCTCAGCGAGCCAGCAACTTTACAGCTTGTTGTACGCTCCAGCATTGCTGCCGTAACGGCAACATCTGCACCGCAAAACAATATCCCACAAATTGACCCCAATGACCCAACTTGCCGCGCCCTTATCAATACAGGGTTGAATTTCCGTACGGGCCCCAGCACAGATTACGATATTATCACTGTCCTACCTACAGGCACTTTAGCCCCGATTATCGGGCGGTTAGGCGATAATTCATGGTGGAAACTGCGGGTGAATACCCGAGAAGGGTGGGTGAGTGCCCAGTATACGACGGTTTATGGTGTGTGTAACGCTGTCCCAATTGTGACGCCGCCGCCATCACCAACGCCAGAAAACCAGCCCACAGCTACGGCTACTACTGTGCCCACCGCAACGTTTACCATTGCGCCGGCCAATACCGCAACATTCACGCCGACTGCCACCCCCGGCATACCTGATTTAGTCATTGCGAACATTACTGGCGATACCAGTGTTGTGATTCCGTCTGGTTCTACTGATATTACTACTTCGTACTCTATTGTTGTGACTAATACAGGTAGTGGAGCATCTGGTGCTTTTGTAGTGGTGCATGAATTGAATAATGTGGAGATTGATAGTCCCGCGGTATCGAATTTGAACCCCGGCGAGAGTATTACGCTCACTGTCGATATAACCTTTGATGCTGCTGGTACATATACACTGATAAGTCGTGCCGATCCGGATAATTCGGTCTCAGAGGTGAGTGAAGTCAATAATACAGGCACTATCAATGTGAGTGTCACTGCTGAATAGTGCTTCAGATATATGTTGTTTTGGGGCGGACTTGTCTAAAAGTCCGCTTTTTCTTTTACAGAAATCGCGTTTAATTGATTTCACAATGTGCGAGAAACCGTGAGGTGAGTACAATAGAAAGAATAAGATACTGACTGATGCTTAATTCACAGAAAAGCTTTATTCAATGGGGTTGCTAGCTATCCGTATTCTGATTATCAGCCATAACCTTGATTTTGCCGTTCAGGTTCGCCGTGCTTTAGAGCAGCTTGGGGGATATGAAGTTACCTCTTTCACCGCGGCGACGCCCGCATTGGAATATATTCAAGAACACCCGCAAGATTTGGTTTTGGTCGATTTCAATGTTCCCGATATGCAAGGTGTGGATATTGTTCTGAAATTGCGCAGTATCCAACCCGATATAGCTATATTGGCCGCACCAGATATTGACCCTGTTATTGCTATTGCTGAAGATTTGGGATTGCAGGGCGTCGTGGATATACCTATTCCCATTCGCCAGCTTTTACCCATTATTCAAGACGCTGTACAACAAGTGCATGACGCTTTACCCGATACGCAACAAGCCGCCCCTTTACAGGGCGATACTTCCCAATTGGAGATAGCACCTTCTACACCGCCGCGGCAAAATCGCACTGATGTTTATTTGCCAGAGCTTATCGATAGCTTGCCAGAAACGATTGAAATTGTCCTGCACGATGCGACAGGCGATGAGGTGACGCCAACCGTAACCCCACAGCCCCCCGTAGAAGAGCGTTCAGATAAAAAGGCCTTTGAAGTTTTTGAGCGCTTAGCTGCGGAAGAACCGCCCGTCCCCTCGTTTGAGGAAAGTGGCACAGTTCGCGATTTGCGCTTAGGTGTTAATGATGAACGAGTGCAGGAAGTGCTCTCGCATATTGACCCTGCAGCATTGGATGACAATATGCCCCGTGTGGCGGCTGAAGATGATGAGGATGAAGAGAGTCCGGCGCGTGTAGTTCTGGAAACCACTTTTGATGAATCGACAAGTGCCTATAGTCTTCAAGACCTCATCGCTAGTATAGAGCGTCAACTGCCGCCCAACTTGCTGGGTATACGTCCGCTGCCATCGTGGGAGAAAGAGCACGAACAGCTTGTAGGTGAGCCGGATTTCCTGCCAGAGGATTTACCTGAATCGCCTTATGGTCCATATACTGCCGAAACAACAGCCCGTTCTGCTGCGATTAGTATCGAAGAGGCTTCTGATGAACTGGATACAGACCAATTTACACCAGCCCAACCAGAAGCGCCGGTAGAAGAAAGTGATGAAGTTGGTGGGGAAGAAGCGGAGACAATGACAACCCCTCGCCCGCTCTTCACTGAGGGGGATTTGGAAACTTTACAAGTGCCGATGTCTTCTGCTCCAGTGCGAGAGCCTGATGTCACCGCTGATGATATTGACATACCTGTCCAAGCAGAAGCCATTGAAGACACACCGGCGTATACGCTATTAGAGCATGATGACCCTGAAATTGCTGAATTGGCGCTCCGCCTCACACAAGCTTCGCTAGAACTCACTTCAGAGGCAATTATACTGGCCCGTGATGGCCGTCTGGTTGCTTTTACGGGCACATTGCCTGAAAGCGATATTGAGCAATTGCGCCAGGCGGTAGACGATGATTGGGATGCCTTGCCGTCTCAGTCACGTATCCGTTTCACCACTTTGCCACATAGTGGCGTAGATTTCATGTTATATACCCGCCGCACAGATGAAGGGTTTACCCTAACGCTTGTTTTCAGCGGCAACTTGCCTTTACACGTCATTCGTCGGCAATGCAACCGCCTTGTGGCGGCTTTACACTCTGTGCCAGAGCGTGAATTACAGCCTGTCGTGCCTGCGCCGCAGGAAGCAGCACCAGAAATTGAACCCGATGCTTCCGATGAGATTGAGCTAGCAGAAGCCGAAGAAGAATCGGCTTTGTTGGATGTTGGTTCGCTCACACTATACAATTTTGTGTTGTTAGTGCGCGATGATGATACACGAATTATTCCGCAAGCTGCTCAACTTCTTTCCCAAAGACTAGCTAAAGTATTAAACAGCCTTGCGTGGCAATTACATACTTTACAAGTCGAAGAAGATTTTATTTATCTCACTGCTGGCGTGCCAGATGATGTATTACCCCCAGATGTTGTCCGCGAATTGATGACGCAGACGGCGACGCTACTAGCACAGGCACAACCCATTAACAACCTTGATGAATTCTGGGCAGATACCTATCTAGTTGTTGTTCCAGGGCGCGAACTTGCCCCAGATGAAATACAACACTTCATCCACTATGCACGACATGGCTGAGCGTATCCTTTTCGGCATGATGGGCTAATGTTATAATCGCTCATATGTTCGTCTTTATAAAAGGTTGATGCGATGTCTGAACGCCCAATGTTTTACCTCATTGATGGCCATGCTTTGGCTTACCGCCAGTTTTTCGGCTTACCTGTAGCTGGCTTTACTACCCGTGCCGGCGAGCCAACTAACGCGACCTATGGTTTTGCGCGCTTGCTCTTAGATATTTTGCAGCACGATTGTCCCCAATATCTGGCGGTCAGTTTTGATATGGGGTTAAGCGGGCGCGATGAACTTTATGGTGAATATAAAGGCACACGGGAAAAAATGCCCGAAGAGCTACAAATTCAGATGAAACGCATTGACCAGCTTGTGAAAGCCTTTAATGTGCCGGTGTTGGCGTTAGAAGGTTACGAAGCTGATGATGTCATTGGCACTGTGGTTGGACAGGCAGAAGCACAGGGCGTTGATATTCGCATCATCACCGGAGACCGCGATATTTTGCAACTCCTTACACCACATGTAACTGTGCAACTCCCCGCACGAGGCAGCGCAGATGTTGTTTATGATGAACAGGCTTTCCGTGAAAAATATGGCCTTGAGCCACGCCAGCTGGTTGACCTGAAGGCGCTCATGGGGGATAGCTCAGATAATATCCCTGGTGTGCGTGGCATTGGCGAAAAGACAGCAACCAAATTATTGCAACAATATGGCTCTCTTGATGCTATTTATGAACATATTGACGAAATCAAGGGGGCTGTGCGCCGCAAACTAGAAGATGGGCGAGAAATGGCTTATCTCAGCCGAGAGTTGGCCACCATTCGCCGTGATGTGCCGATTACGCTGGATTTAGAGGCTTGTGTCGCCCGTGATTACGATCATCCAACTGTGGCGGAGCTTTTCCGTGAGCTGGAGTTTCGCTCGCTAACAGACCGCCTAAATGAAGTATCCACAGAAATTCATGGCGCAGAGGTGGTGCAGACTGATGCAGATTTTGAGACCGTTATCGTGCGTGATGCTGAAGCACTTGATGCACTTATACACCATTTGCGCGATGCAAAAGCCATCACCTTTGATGTAGAGACAACCAGCACCGACCAAATGCAAGCGGAACTAGTAGGTATAGCTCTCTCTACTGATGGGCAGAGAGGCTATTACATTCCCGTTGGCCATCGTCAGATGAAACAGCCCCCTTTATTTGACCTTGGTGACGATCAAGAGGCACCATTAGAACAATTGCCACTTCAACAAGTGATTGATGCGCTACAAGAAGCGCTTACGTCCGCGACAATTCCCAAATACGCCCATAATGCAGTATATGACTTGGTGGTGCTTCAGCGCTATGGGCTAGATGTCTCTCCCATTGAATTTGACACTATGGTTGCTGAGTGGGTTTTAGACCCGCTGAGTAAGTTTCTAGGCTTGAAAAACCTCGTGCGGCAGCGGTTGGGTATCCAGATGACAGCCATAGACGAGTTATTGGGGAAGGGGCGTAATCAAATCACTATGGATTTAGTATCCATTGAAGATACTGCGCCATATGCTGCTGCTGATGCTGTGTATACCCATCGATTGGTTGAAATTTTGCGCAAGGATTTAGAAGCGGCTGGCTTGATGGAGTTATACAACACTTTAGAGATACCTTTTATCCCTGTTCTGGCAGATTTAGAACAGGCAGGTGTTTTACTAGATACCCCTTATCTAGAAGAATTCAGCCAACGTTTAGCAGATATGCTCGCCGAATATGAACGAGAAATATATGCGCTCAGCGGCGGTTATGGCGAGTTCAACATCAATAGCCCGAAGCAGCTCAACGATGTGCTTTTTGGCAAATTGGGATTGCCAGTTGCTGGCTTGCGCAAGACGACGCATGGTTATTCAACTGATGCGGCTACACTAGAGGCATTACGGGATGAGCACCCTATCATCCCTGTTATTCTTCAGTATCGTGAAGTTGCTAAACTCAAAAGCACCTATGTAGATGCTTTACCTCAGCTTGTTAATCCCCAAACAGGCCGTTTACATACTAGCTATAACCAGACAGGTACTTCCACAGGCCGCTTAAGCAGCAGCGACCCTAATTTGCAAAATATCCCTATTCGTACTGAATTAGGGCGAGAAGTGCGCCGCGCTTTTATCGCCGCAAAGGGGCATAAACTGCTGTCTGTTGATTATAGTCAAGTGGAACTTCGGGTTTTGGCCCATATCAGTCAGGATGCCACACTGTTAGAAGCTTTTCGCCAAGGACAGGATATTCATCGCGCTACTGCTGCCGCGGTTTACGGCATTCCCATTGATGAAGTAACTTATGAGCAACGCAGTTTTGCAAAGCGGGTGAATTTCGGCTTGATTTATGGTATGGGCGCATATCGTTTAGCTCGTGATAGCGACCTTACTCTGGCACAAGCTCGCGAGTTTATAGAAACATATTTTGCTCGTATGCCAGGTGTAGAGCGTTATATCGAAGAGACGAAACGCCAAGCCAGAGAGCAAGGGTATGTGACAACATTATTCGGACGACGTGGCGAATTTCGCGCTTTACAAAGCGCCCAAACGCGCCCACAAGTGGCGCAGGCTTTAGAGCGGGCGGCTATCAATATGCCTATTCAGGGTAGCGCCGCCGATATTCTCAAACGGGCGATGATAGACCTTCACCATGCACTGAATGCTAAGGGCTATCGTGCCAAGATGATTTTACAGGTGCATGATGAACTGGTTTTAGAAGTCCCCGATGACGAGTTGGATGATGTGGCTACCCTCACTGTTGAGATTATGGAAGCTGCTTATCCGCTTGATGCGCCTCTAGTTGCGAATGCCGCTGTGGGCACAAATTGGCGCGATATGGAAGAATTGGCGCGCTCTTAAACCTTGTTGTCCAGAGGCCTAGAAGGTGCGCCATTGGTGTGTTTGTGCTATACTGCCGATTAGCTTTATTGGTTGTCAAAGTAGCAGGGGCTTGAAGGCCCTCATGGCGGAGTTATGAAACATTTCCTCGAACTTTCGGAATGGTCAACCAAAGACCTGTGGCATATTTTACAACTGGCAGTTCATCTTAAATTAGAGTGGCAATCAGGTGGAAACCGCCCAGTATTGAAGAATAAATTGCTGGGGATGGTTTTCCAAAAGCCGTCTTTACGTACCCGCGTTTCATTCGAAGTTGCGATGAAGCATCTAGGTGGCGACGCTATTATGCTTGGCCCACAAGAAATTGGGCTAGGGAAGCGAGAGAGCATCGCTGATATTGCGCGCGTACTTTCTGGGTATGTAGATGCTATTATGGCGCGCGTTTTTGATCACCAACATGTTGTAGAATTGGCGCAGTATAGCCGTGTGCCAGTGATTAATGGTTTGAGCGATGACACGCATCCTGCTCAAGCGATGGCAGACATACTCACTATCTTTGAGCACTTTGGGCATACTAAAGGCTTAAAATTAGCCTATATAGGTGATGGAAACAATGTTGCCACTTCGCTACTATATGCTTGTGCCCACTTCGGGATTAATTATGCCATTGCCTCGCCAGAAGGGTATGATTTGCCCGCTTCAGCACTTGTGAAAGCGGCAGAAATTGCCACCCGCAATGGCATCACGGTTGAAACGCTGCGTGACCCGAAGGTTGCCGTAGAAAATGCAGACATCATTTATACTGATACTTGGGTAAGCATGGGGCAAGAAGGGGAGACTGAACAACGACGCAAGCTCTTCTTGCCTTATCAGGTTAACACTGATTTGATTAAACGAGCCAATAGCAACCATATTGTTTTACATTGCTTGCCTGCACATCGTGGCGATGAAATTACGGACGATGTCGCCGATGGTCCCACATCAGCAATCTTCCAGCAGGCCGAAAATCGCTTGCATGCCCAAAAAGCGATTCTGGTAAAACTGCTGGCACTTGATAAGTAGTAACACAAATAAAGAAACGGTGGAAGTAGGGCAATGGCCGAATATCCTGCAGAATACCATCAATATATACAGCAAGGGCATGATGCCGCATGGGAGCAGAATTGGCGTGGCGCTGTAGAAGCATATGCTGCTGCCATGAAACTAGTGCCAGAAGACCCCGATGTGCACGTGTATCTTGGGGGGGCGCTAGTTAATGCTGGACAGTTAGACCGCGCGTTGAAGCTATTTAATCGCGCCGCCCAACTGTCTCCAGATGACCCTGTTCCACTAGAAAAAAGTGCCGATGTATTAGAACGCATGGGCCGCCTGCGTGAGGCGGCTCAACAATATATTAAAGTCTCTGATATTTATTTGGCCCAGCGTGACCTTGATAAAGCAATTGGTAACTGGGAGCGAGCAACACAGTTAACGCCAGGCTTGGTTGCTGTTCATGCCAAACTAGCGCAGGCTTATGAGCGCATTGGCGAAAAGAAAAAGGCTGTTCGGGAATATCTCACATTGGCTTTTAACTTCCGCCGCCTAGAACAGGTTGATAATGCCCTCAAAGCTGTAGAGCGTGCACTTCGTTTAGACCCCAAAAACCCACAAGCGTTAAATACCCGTCGCGCCCTACAAGCGGGCGGGGAAATTATTCTGCCCGAATCGTGGATAGAGGGCGATGAGCCTCCGAAAAAAGAATCATCTTCTACCGGCCTTGCTGACCCCTTTGCTGAAGAAGAGGACGAACTAGCTGATATTGGCGATTCCGACCCGCTTGGCCCAATGGGTGAAGCGATGAATGAGGCATTGATGCTACTCGCCCAATATGTGGTGGAAAGCGGCTCTTTAGATGCCTCTGGTGCGGCAGCTATGCAAGCAATGGAATTGCAGCGGCAGGAAGCCTATGAAGAAGCTATTAGCGCTTATTTACAGGCGGAGTCTGGTTTGCGCCATCCAGCCCTAAAAATGAACTTAGGTGCTTTATGCGTGCTTGCCCAGCGTCCGCAAGATGCGATTAACCATTTGAGCGATGCTATTATCGACCCCAAACTCTCCGCTGGCGCTTTACATGCTTTAGGGCAGGCTTATTATCAGCTTGGCCAACATAAAAAAGCCTCGCAATATCTGGTGCAAAGCTTACAAGCTGTTGATACTAGCCTCTCTATGAGTAGCGAAGAGAATCAAGAGTTGCTGAGCACCTATGAACGTATTGTTGCCGCGCTAGATGCCACTACTGAAGAATCTCTCGCCCGCATTAACGAGCGCTTTATCGGCTTGTTGAGCGGTAAGGATTGGAAGCGCCGCATTCCACAAACGCGCCGCCACCTTGAAGAGACCATGCGTGGTGAGGGCGAAGCTGGTGTTGTCGATTTGTTAGTTGCGGCCAGTAGTGATGCACTAGCGGAGAAAGTCTCCCAGATTGACCGCTATATCCGTCAAGGGCTTTATACACTGGCAATGGATGAATGCCACCGTGCGATAGAAGACTCGCCCTATTATTTGCCTGTTCATGTGCGCATGGCCGAAATTATGATGGCCGAAGGGCGCTTGCGGCAGGCAATAGATAAATACAACATGGTGGCACGTTCTTATCTTGTGCGCGAAGAGCACGCCCGCGCTGCGGCTATTTTGCAAGAAGTGCTTGATATGGCGCCGCTGGATATTTCGGTGCGGATGAGCCTTATTGAATTGCTGGAAAATGAAGAGCGCTGGGATGAAGTGCTGGACCAATATGTCGGTTTGGCAGATACCTATCAGAAATTAGGTAATTTTGACCAATCGCGCGAAACATATGAAGCTGCTGAACGGCTCGCCCAGCGTATTAGTGCACCTGTTGAGAAGATTGTGGCCATTCGCCATGCGATGGCTGATATTGACCAGATGCGCCTAGCCACTCGTAAAGCGCAAAAAGTGTATGAGTCTATCGTTGAAATTATGCCAACCGATGAGAAAGCGTTGCGCGCATTGGTGGATATTTACTTCCAACAGGGCAAACAGGTTGAAGCAATACGCAGCCTTGACCAGTTATTAGGCATTTACGCCAAACGCAAACAAATCAACCGCATTGTTCAATCACTCGAAGAGCTTGTGAAGCATTACCCTAATGAAACAGGGCTGCGGTCTCGTCTGGCACGTATTTATAGCCGCCTTGGGCGTAAAAGAGAAGCGATTGAACAGCTCGATGCTTTAGGCGAATTGCAGTTAGAAGCGGGGTTACACAAGGATGCTATCCAGACCATCCGCCAGATTATTGCGCTAAAACCAGAGCATGTGGAAGCCTATAAACGCCTATTAAGTGAATTGGGGGGATAAGGTTACGAAAAAGCGTAGCCTTGTTTGGTGTTAGGGGTTATCGCAAATAGACCATCTAACGCTTTAGTGATATAGGCTTATATTGTGGAACTCATCTGGGCACTCGATAACCTTACTCCATCCGCAATTATTGATATTCTTCTGGTAGCTCTAGTCTTTTATGGCTTGAGCTTCCTTTTTCGCGGTACACAGGCCATAGCGCTTTTACGAGGCATGCTGTTTTTGCTGCTTGGGCTTATCGCGCTTGTCAGCATTTTTCGCCTAGAAGCGCTGGGTTGGCTGCTCAATAATGTGCTCACGGTGTTAGTTGTCGCTATCCCGGTTATCTTTCAACCAGAGCTTCGACGGGCTTTAGAGCGATTAGGGCGGGGGGCTATTTTCCAAAGCCGTATGGCCCCCGAAGATTTGCGCATTCGCATTATTGATGAAATTGTTCAATCGGCAGAAAAGCTTTCCGATAGGCGGCATGGTGCGCTGATTGTTCTTCAACGTAATAGTAACTTAGATGAGTATATCCGCACAGGTGTTGAGTTAGATAGTCATGTGAGCCATGATTTGTTACTCACAATTTTTTGGCCAAAGACCGAACTACATGATGGTGCAGCGATTATCAACCATGAAGGCCGTATTGCTGCTGCAGCTTGTGTGTTGCCTCTCACTGCTAGTCGCAATCTTCCCAGCCCCAATATGGGCACACGCCATCGCGCCGCATTAGGTATCAGTGAAGTGAGTGATGCCCTGTGTGTAGTTGTGTCAGAAGAAACGGGCAAAATTGCGATTACTAATGGTGGGCGTATGGTATCTCGCTTAGACCCTGACCGGCTACGCACTATTCTCAACGCTTTTTATGGCCCAGAACGCCGCAGTTCCACACCGTCTCTTGCGAATTTGCGCGAATGGTGGCAAGCTTTTGTTGCGCGATTTCAAGACAGGCGGAAAAAAACGTAAATGCGTAGAGTGCCCAATAATATTAACCGCGGTTTTCTCAACAACCTTGCTTGGTTTATCACGTCTTTATTATTGGCGTTTTTTATTTGGGTTTTAGCTGTTACTCAGGCAAACCCTATTGCCGAACGCACTTTCCGCAATATCCCCATTCGCCTAGAGATGGACGAAGGTCTAACGGTTGTTAATTCTCCAACGTTAATCGCAAGGGTCAATGTTTTTGCGCCAGCGTCTGTCTTAGATGCCCTTACTAGTGATGATATTATCGTTCGGGCAGATTTGCGTGGCCTCCCTACGGGGGTAGAGCATGTTGTGCCCTTAACAACAGAGGTGGCTCGTCGCGCTATCACGGATACGCAACCTACTCAAATCACCGTTGTATTAGAGCCTATTGTGAGCCGCCAAATACCAGTCAACATTCATATCATAGGTGAACCGCCTGCTGATTTGCGCCGTGAAGACCCCATTCCAGAAATCGCACAGGTGCGTGTGAGCGGGGCGCAAAGCCGCGTAGAGCAGGTTGTTGCGGCAGTTGGTGAAATCAATCTAACAGATGTCCGCACTTCTATTGATGAAATCATCACCCTTGTTCCCGTCAATAGTGAAGGGCAACAGGTTCAAGATGTTACACTTGAACCACAATCGGTTAATGTCAGTGTGGAGATTGTGCGCCGCGATGATATTCGCGAATTCCCTGTACGCCCAAATTTCCTCTTTGAGACACTACCTGATGGCTATGTCATTACATCGATGAATTACACACCAGAGACTGTTTTTGTTGGTGGTAATCCACAGATATTAGAGAGTTTGCAAGATACACTGCTGACTGAACCAATTGACCTCACTGGACGGACGGAAAGCTTTGAGTTAAGCGTTCCCATTCAGTTGCCTGAACAAGGCCTCATCCTCTTTGATAACCAAACGGTTACTATCTCTGTAGAAATTTCGGCGTTGACATCGGTTAAACAGTTTGATGCTATCCCGGTAGAAGTGATTGGCGTAGATGAAAATGTTGAAGTGCGTTTAGCTCCAGAGGCTGTTTCGGTTATCATCACCGCCCCGCAAGCACAGCTAGATGCACTTTCAGCATCAGATGTTAGAGTAGCTATTGATTTGAACGGCCTTGAAGCTGGTAATTATAGCGTTGAGCCAGAAGCGACAGTGCTTCAGGCGCAGGTGACGGTGGATAATATCACTGTATTGCCAGCAAATATTGGTGTAGAGATTATTCTGCCTCAAACGCCAACACCTGAAGTGACTGCACCACCATCTGAAGCTTCTATGCCGTGAGTAGCGGTTCAGTCTGCATTTCTATTTAAGTCCCTGATAAAATATAGTTGTCCCATAGAAAACCAACGGCATAAGCCGAGAAGGAAGTTTGAAACATGGCTCGCAAACCCATTGTTGCGTTAGTTGGACGCCCTAACGTCGGGAAGAGCACGCTATTTAACCGTCTTGTTGGTTCGCGGATGGCCGTTACCCACGATATTCCCGGCACAACTCGCGACCGTATTCAGGCGGAATCAGATTGGAATGGTGTGGCGTTTACTGTCATTGATACCGGCGGTATTGAGGTTTATCAGCCTCAAGGCACACGCGATGAATCTGCATTGGCAGAAGGTAGCATTGAGTTTGTTGAGCACATACGCCAACAGGCGATGCTGGCAATTAACGAGGCTGATGTTATTGTCATGTTGGTTGATGCGATGCATGGCGTGACCGCTGCCGATGAAGAAATTGCTGAACTACTCCGTCGCACAGAGAAACCCGTCATTATTGCTGCCAATAAGATAGATGACATCCAGCACAGAGATACCGCGTTTGAGTTTTATGCTTTAGGTTTAGGCGAAGTTGTCGGCATCAGCTCTATTCATGGGCTAGGGGTAGGGGATTTGCTGGATAAAGTTGTTGAAGCTATTGGTGCAGGCCCCTCTCCCTTTGAAGAAGAGGATGACGAAGACCACCTTAAAGTGGCGATTGTTGGACGGCCTAATGTTGGCAAGAGTACGCTGCTAAATCGCCTCATTGGTGAAGACCGTGCTATAGTAAGCGACCATTCCGGCACAACGCGAGATGCTATTGATACCCGCATTCGTTGGCATGGCCAAGATGTTACGTTAATTGATACTGCTGGTATTCGGCGGCGTGGGCGTATTGAGCCGGGTGTGGAAAAATTCAGCGTTTTGCGTGCGATGCGTGCCATTAACCGCGCCGATGTCGCTTTGCTGGTTATTGATGGTGCTGAAGGTGTCACTGAGCAAGATGAGCACATCGCTGGCTATGTGATTGAGGAATATAAAAGCATTGTTATTGTGGTGAACAAGTGGGATGCTGTCGATAAAAATGCCTACACCATGACTGAAGAGGTGCAGCGCATTCGGGAACGATTTCACTTCATTCCCTATGCCCCAATTATTTTCATTAGTGCTTTAACAGGGCAGCGCATTCACCAAGTGCTTGAAACAGCCCATCGAGTTTGGGAAGCGCGTTATTTCCGTGTTCAAACATCGGATATGAATAATTTGCTGAGAGATGCGGTACAACGCCACCCACCACCCACTAAAGGCACGCGCCGCCTTAAGCTTTACTATGCGTCACAGGTGGCAATTGACCCGCCCGTTTTCTTGTTTCATGTGAATGATGAACGGTTGGTCCATTTCACTTATAAGCGCTACCTGGAAAATCGCATCCGTGAAGCGTACCCATTTGAAGGTACACCCATCCGCCTGAGTTTTCGGGAGAGCAAGGAGAAAGGGCGCTAGATTGTGCTATCTCGCATTCTCTAAGTCCTGTAATTCAAAGGCAAAGGTGGGTTTTTTCCGCCCTTTTACATTGAGCTGACCTAAGGCGCGGGCTTTAAGCTGGTGGCCTAAACGTTGCGCAACTTCCTCGCTAATGAGAATTTGGCCAGGTGCGGCATACTCTTGCAGGCGCTTGGCCAAATTCACTGTATCTCCGATTGCCGTGTAATTTAAGGCGCGCTCTGTACCGATATAGCCTACAACCGCCTCGCCAACATGCACGCCAACGCTATAGGTGAGACGGTGGCCATATAACGCGGATACCTCTTCCGCCGCCCGCATGAGCGCTAAAGCAGCATCAGCGGCGCGATGTACATGGTCTGCTTGTGGGGTAGGGGCGTTGAAAATTGCCATCATCCCATCCCCCATGAATTTATCCAATGTCCCACCCCAACTAAGCACCACTTCTGCGGCTAAACTCAAATAATGGTTGAGCGTCTCGATAACGTGCTCTGGCGGGGCATCTTCGCTCCAACTGGTATAGCCGCGAATGTCTGCGAACAACACGCTGATTTCGTGCCTTTCCCCGCCTAATTGAACTTGCTCTGGGGTATTGATCGCTTGTTCAACGACAGCAGGGGGCACAAAGCGTTCAAACTGCTCCCGAATTTCTGCCTTTTCTTCCTCGCTTTTCTGGCGTAGGGCTTCATAGTTGCGGGCGTTTTCGATGGCAATAGCTGCATAGTCTGATAGGGCGCTTAGTAAGGCAGCATGGTGCGAAGTGAACGTACTCGATCCTTTGGTTACGTTGCTTACACTCAAAATGCCGATGGGTTCTTCTTTAAGGACTAAAGGCGCATATGCTGCAGCAAAAGGCGCTTGTTTGGGTTGTAGGCGCGCCAGTTGCTCCGGTGCAAGCGAGACCGGTTCGCCGTGTTTCAATACCCGTACCAGAATTTTGTCATTAACTCTTTCGTTGATAGCTTCAGCAGTCTCTTGATTAGGTAATTTTACTGCTCTACAGACTAACCCTTGCTCATCTCTTAAATAAAGTGCGGCTTGCTGTGCGCCGGTGATTTGGGCGGCTGCATTGACAATGCGAGGCAATAGCTCGCTCATGGACATTAAGGATGTGACGCTTTTCCCAACTGAATATAGTACATTCATTTCATCAATGCGCTGCTTCAGTTCTCGGTTAGCTTGAAGGATGCGCGCAGTCAACGCCTCTTTTTCTCGCCGAAGCCGCGTTTCTGCTAAGGCTCTTTCTATGGCATCGAGCATTTCCTCTACAGTATAGGGCTTGCGCACATAGTCCTTTGCCCCCAACCGGTAAGCTTCAATGGCGATGTCTTCTGAGCCATGAATGGTCATTAGAATGACGGGTATTCCTTTGTTATATGGGGCGAGTTTTCGTAAAACAGTCATGCCATCCATGCGCGGCATTTGCAAATCCAACAGGATTAAGTCTGGCTCATGCTTCAATGCCATAGCCAGCCCCTCTTGCCCATCTCGCGCTGTTAACGGCACAAAGTTATTTGGTTCTAAGACATAGCGAACCAGAAAATCGCGATTATCTTGCCCATCATCAACAACCAATATTTTCTCGCCCGTCATCAGGTTGCCCTTTATGTTGCACTGCTGTGTATCTGCTTTGTAGTTAGTATACCCGTAATCGCCATATAGCAGGACGATATGCCCTGTTGTTTAGGAACAAAAGCCTAACTTTTGCATTGTCCAAAGTGGTAGAATGACTATAATAGCAGCCATAGGTTAAGTGAAATGGTTTCTCAAGACTACCACATACTGGCGCAATTTACCCCCGCGTCACTAGATCGCCCGCGACCAAGATTGTATGGACATAGCCTTGCACGCTACCTTTTTGAACTTGCATTTATGGTTATTGCCATCTATACGCTGGTGAATTTACTTAGCGTTCGTTTCCTGGTAGATGGTGTGAGTATGTCTCCGTCTTTTGAAAGCGGTCAGTCTTTGTTTGTCAACCGCTTAGACTATCTTTTCGGCACACCGCAATATGGCGACATTGTGGTTTTTCATAACCCTTCTAATACGGCAGAAGATTATATCAAACGAATTATTGGATTGCCGGGTGATGTAATTGAAATTAGAGACACCATACTCTATCGCAATGGTGTACCTATTATAGAGACTTATGTGGCTGAACCATGTACACCTCATAGCTGTCCAGATAATCGTTGGGAATTGGGAGATAATGAATATTTTGTTCTAGGCGATAATCGTAACCATAGTAGCGATTCTCGGCTTTTTGGCCCTATCCATCACTCTCTATTGGTTGGTAAAGTAGTTTTTCGATATTGGCCGCTTTCAGATATAGGTATTATCAACAGGTAAGGTTTTACACATGGCAGGATATACAGACACCGCAACATCACCAGAGTCCTTTGCGCCAACAGCTTCTACAAGGTTATCTCGCCCATCTTTACATCGACCAGGGCGCTTGCGTGAACTTTTAGAATTGGCGGTGTTTGTCATTGCTGTTTATGCTCTTGTAGAGCTTGCCATCCCTCGCTTTATGGTAGATGGGCGTAGTATGCAACCCACATTCCATGATGGTGAGCGCCTCATTGTGAGCCGTATCAATTACCTGTTTGGCACGCCCCAGCATGGTGATATTATCGTCTTTAACTCCCCCAGCAACCCGCAGGGAGAACCGCTTATCAAACGGGTTATTGGCACACCTGGCGATACGGTAGAGTTTCGTGATGCTCAGGTATATTTGAATGGCCAATTGCTTGAAGAGCCCTATATCAACGAACCTTGTCGCCCCAATATGTGCCAAGATGCCATTTATGAGTTAGGACCAGACGAATATTTTGTCATGGGGGATAATCGCAATCATAGTAATGATTCTCGACGTTTCGGCCCTGTCCCGTTTAACAATATTATTGGTGATGTTTTAATTCGCTATTGGCCGCCATCTGATTGGGG
This sequence comes from Anaerolineae bacterium, assembly GCA_034435735.1. GTDB lineage: Bacteria > Chloroflexota > Anaerolineae > Aggregatilineales > Phototrophicaceae > S146-30. Next base: position 21,697 of record DAOTWU010000403.1, read on the forward strand.
GATAGTGTCTCGTATAGGCTATCCCGAAGAGTAAACGGCTTCATTTCGCCGTTTGGAGGAAACTTTGGACGATATGAAATTTTTATGCCCCCGCTGTGGTATTGGCTATTGCCACCCACATGATGGTATTTTTGCAGATATGGTTGATGGCCACCTAATTCGTGCCGATGTTACAATATATACTTGTGACATTTGCGGCTATAACGAGTACGATATATTAGCAATGGCGCGTTTGCGTCAGTTGCTCGGTATAGATAATGAAGAGGCACTACGCCCGTCTTCTACCATTGCCGATAATATATCCGATGCAGATACAACGAGGAGACCTAAATTATGAGTGTCGATTTGAGAAGTTATGTTTTTCTAGATAGCCTTCAACCCCAGCATGCTGCCTTTCTTGGCACAGTCGCACGGGGATTTTTGCCTTTACCGGGTGATGCCTCTTTATGGATTGAGATTTCTCCTGGTATCGAAATTAATCGCATTACCGATGTGGCTTTGAAAGCGACAGGCGTTCGCCCAGGCTTGCAAATTGTTGAACGTCTTTACGGTCTTTTGGAAGTGCATTCTAGCAGCCAAGCGGAGACCCGCGCCGCCGGCGCTGCTATTCTAGAGGCACTGGGCGTGAATGAAGAAGAGCGCATGAAGCCGCGTATTATCTCTAGCCAGATTATCCGCAATATTGACCCACATCAAACACAGCTTATCAATCGTATGCGCCACGGCCACATGATTCTTGCTGGACAAACGCTCTATGTTCTAGAAGTGCAGCCGGCGGCATATGCCGCACTTGCTGCTAACGAAGCAGAGAAGGCCGCAGAAATCAATATCCTTGAGGTGCAGGCGTTTGGTAGCTTTGGCCGTGTTTACCTTGGCGGTGAAGAACGCGATATTATGGCGGGGTATGGTGCAGCCCTTTCTGCGATTGAAAGTGTCACCGGTCGCCAAGTTTTTGATGGGAAGAACGAATAAATGTTTATTGGTCAAGTTACGGGAACGGTCGTCGCCACACGCAAAACTGCTAATATGGATGGACTACCCCTGCGTACCGTGCGCCGCTTGACCGCTTCTGCCGAGCCTACTGAAACCTTTGTGGTTGCCGTTGATGTTGTTGGCGCAGATGTTGGTGAATATGTGCTGGTGACTAGCGGCAGCGCTTCACGCAATACACATCTGACAGATAAACGCCCCTGCGATGCCATCATTATGGCGATTGTAGATACTTGGCAGATAAAGGGCGAGATAATCTATCAAAAGCAGGGATGAGTTCCACGCTTTCGTTAATGGCATAATACAATGACCGGCCTTGTAACTGAGGCCGGTTTTAGCTTATCTTAAGGGGAATAATAGTATATTTTAGTAATATTTAGCTGGTATAAATCAATATTCGCCGATTTTTGAGAGAATTAATTTCTTAAATGGCGCTGTGCAGTTTGCCTTTCAATGTTAAAATAATCTTGGTATGCGCTAGGAGGTTTCGGGTATATGAGTAATCATCGCATTCTTGTAGTAGAAGATAATCGCGATAATATGACCTTGATTGTGGATGTTCTGCAATCATTGGGTTATGAGGTTTTGCAAGCGACTGATGGCGAAAAAGGTATTGCCTTAGCCCACGAAGCGATGCCCGACCTCATTTTAATGGACCTTTCTTTGCCGCGTATTGATGGGTGGACTGCCACTCGCCAGCTTAAGGCTGATGAGAATATGGCGCATATTCCCATTATTGCACTCACTGCTCACGCCATGATGGGGGATCGTGAACGTGCTTTACAGGCTGGATGTGATGACTATATTTCTAAACCTATCGACCTGCAGGAGCTGGTTGCAAAACTACGGCAATTTTTAGGTTAGCTGGAGGCTTCCTGTGACTTCTACCGTTTTAGCCGTTGATGACAATCCCGATAACATTGAGTTATTGCGCGCTATTGTACAGGGGGCAGCTGGATTAAATTTCTTAGCTGCTACGGATGGCCCCAAAGCGCTTGATATTGCAAAAGAACATAAGCCGGATATTATCTTGCTCGACCTCAACATGCCCGGTATGAGTGGTATTGAGGTTGTCAGTAAGCTGAAGGCAAATCCCGAAACGGCTAAAATACCGGTAATTATCCTCACGGCGGTTACCGATGTTGATACCCGTGTACGTGGCTTGGCAGCTGGGGCAGAGGACTACATGACGAAGCCTTATAGCCCGCGTGAACTCATCGCCCGTCTAGAGGCTCGTTTGCGCGCTAAGGCTGAAACGGATGATCTTGTTCAGCGTCAAGAGATGATTCGCAAGCTCTTCTCTCGCTTTGTTGCAGCGCCAGTGGTTGACCGTCTTCTTAAAGACCCTTTGCAGGTTGAACTTGGTGGTCGTCTCCAACCAGTTACGGTGCTTTTTGCTGACTTAGAGGGTTTTACCCCGCTTTGCGAAAAGAATGACCCACAACAGATTATCAGCGTCCTCAACCAGTACCATACTTTCATCATCAACATGATTCAGCGGTATGGTGGTACGATTGATAAATTTTTGGGCGATGGCGTGATGGCGCTATACAATACGCCTTTAGAGCAAGAAGACCATATCGCCCGTGCTGTGAAAACCGCCTTGCATACGCAAGATGAGCTTTATCACTTCCACCAGAAGATGGATCCGGTATTCCGTGTGCCGGTGAATTTCGGTATTCATACAGGTATGGCGGTTGTGGGCAATGTTGGTGCAGCGGAGATTATGGACTTTACGGCTGTTGGCGATACGGTTAACGTAGCGGCGCGTTTGCAATCGCATTCTCGCAATGGGCAAATTCTCATCAGTAAAGATGTCTATGATGCCGTAGAGGATTTTGTTGTTGCCCGTGAAATTGGCCCCATTGCAGTAAAAGGCCGTAGCGAACCAATTATCACTTACGAGATTTCTAACTCGCTTTTCTTGTAACACACTTGATTTATATATTTTGCCGAATACCTTTGACCATCTTCAATGTTTTGTTAGACTAAACTACCTTAATGCGCTTTCAATGCGCCTTTTTGATTATCATATTAGGCGGTAACTATGACCGATTCAAAATCCATTGACGAACAACATCTCAATCGCATTATTCAGAACGTCGTTGAAGAATTAGGCGAAAACCCCCAGCGCAAGCCACGCGCTTCTGCGCCACCGCCACCCCCGCAATTAGAACCCACTTCTGGTGATGGCTTATTTCCCGATCCAGATAGCGCTGTTGCGGCGGCAACACGTGCTTTTCATGAACTATCTGATATGCCTCTAGAGCGTCGTAAACACATTATTGAGGCGATGCGCGCCACTGCCCGTGAACATGCCCATGTTCTCGCACAATTTGCTGTAGAAGAGACGGGTATGGGGCGCGTTGAAGATAAAGTGCAAAAGAATTTGCTTGTTGCCAACAAAACGCCAGGGCCGGAATTTCTCTTTACCGATGCCAAATCTGGTGATAATGGCTTGATGATTACCGAGTTTGCACCATATGGCATCATTGCTGCTATCACTCCCAGCACAAACCCCGCCGCTACGGTGATTAATAACGGTATCAGCATGATTAGCGCGGGCAATGCTGTCGTATTCAATGCTCATCCTGGAGCAGCCCGTGTGAGTGCTTACACAGTTCAGTTATTGAACCGTGCTATACAGAGCGCTGGCGGGCCTAAAAATTTGCTCACCTGTGTAGAACATCCCACAATAGAGTCTGCTCAAGCATTAATGACACACAAAGGTGTGCGCCTTCTCGCCGTGACTGGCGGCGCTGGGGTAGTGCGCCAAGCGATGAAAAGCGGCAAGCGTGCGGTCTGTGCTGGGCCGGGCAATCCACCTGTTGTGGTTGATGATACCGCCAATCTAGAACAAGCTGGGCGCGATGTTGTGCGCGGCGGCAGTTTTGATAATAACCTTGTCTGTACAACAGAAAAAACCTGCATTGTGCTAGAGAGTGTTGTGGATGACCTTGTTGACGCTATGACCCGTCATGGTGGCTACCTCATCACTTCTTGGCAATTACGCCGCTTAATGAAATCTATCCTCGCCGAAGACCGTGGGCCGGGCACATATAGTGTTATGAACAAAGAATTCATTGGCCAAAATGCCTCAGTTCTGCTGAAAGAGTTAGGCATTAACGTTGGGCCAGAAGTACGGCAGGTTGTTGCTGTAGTAGAGCCTGACCACCAACTTGTTTGGTCAGAGCAGATGATGCCGATTATGCCGGTTGTTCCTGTCCGCGATATTTATGCCGCCATTGACCTCGCCGTTGAATCTGAACATGGTTTCCGTCATACAGCTGTCATTCACAGTAAAAATGTTGATCACATGACCATGATGGCGCGGGCTATGGATTGCTCTATCTTTGTGAAAAA
>DAOTWU010000404.1:0-5487 GCA_034435735.1 Anaerolineae bacterium
GTCAACACTTGCCCCACAAAAATAAGATTGGGGTTGGCGATATTGTTCAGCGCCGCAATCGCCTGGTAGGTTGTGCCAAAACGCCGCGCAATATTCGCCAGCGTATCGCCTGGTACAACAGTATAGGTTGTCGTATCGCCAGAGGGCGCGGGCGGCGGGGCGCTAGTATCGCCGCCATCTTGCGGCGGTGGGGCTGTTGTTTCGCCACTTGTTCCAGGAATAACGAGTTGTTGACCAACAAAGATTAAATTGGGATTGGTAATATTGTTCTCTGCAGCAATTGCCTGTACGGTAACGCCATAGCGCAATGAAATGCGGAATAGGTTTTCGCCGGGCGCTACTGTATGAATGACAGGGCTATCTTGTGCCAGCGCCAACGATGCACTGGTCAGCATAACAGCCGCTAAAAGTATCACTATTAAACGGCGCATGAGGCCTCCTTACACTGACTAAGCATAGCAACATTGCTTTTAGGTAAGTGTAGCACGTCTAGGCTATTTATGCTTGTATATGGGGAATTTATCGCCCCTGCGTCAGGTAATACGAGGGCAAAAGTAGGCCGCCCTATTTTTAGAGCGGCCTTATCATTTAGCTTATGTTAGAACTCTCCACTACAGAGGTTCTCTTCACAGGGTATGCCATCAAAATCGGGGTCGAGGAAGTTGGCATTATCTGGGAATTCCTGCAAGCAGGCGCGGGCTTCTTCACAGGTGAGTAGCTGCGCACAAGTGAAAGCAGAGGATGGACATGCCACACCACCAACATCACCACCATCAGGCGAAGTCGGCGTACCAAGTGGCGTCTGACCAAGTACCACAGTGCCCTGTGTATCATCCCAGACCAGCGGCGGGAAGATGCCAGTTGCGGAAATATCACTAATCAAGAACGCAAAGTTCCCCATAGGCGCTTCATTACGTGTATCTGCACCAACATCGGTGAGGATAAGCACATAACGCCCCGTTTGGGTAATAATAATTGGCGATACTTGCACAAGGTCACTATCTACACCGCTGCCACGCCCAACGCCAAGGAAGTTAGTTGGGTTATCCAACGGGCTGACCGCCAAGAAGTGCACGATGTTGCTATCTGGGAATTGCAGCGTTTGCACAGCTAAGGTTTGCCCCGCAAAAGCGTCAAAGCAGTAACCCGTAATGAACTTATCGGGCAAGAAAGAATCAAATACGATGACGTTCTGCTGCACCAACGGCAGAATATCCGTCCGCCCATTATAGGTTAGCGTGCACTCGTTAGGGCCAGCGACGCGGTCGGGCGGGATGAGTTCGTGCAAGCGCGCCCGCAAAGTTTGGAACTGGCTATCGGCAGTATTGACAATACCCAACGCCCCTTGCACTGTCGCTTGCCCAACTGGGTTACCCGTCCCCGGCAGGTTACAAATTTGGATGAACAAATCAATAGCATAGCGCAAATTCGCCATCGCCTCGTTAAAATCATCCTGCAAGGGTTTGAGGATGTTGTAATGCGCGGCCAATAATGGTGACGCGATGGGCAAATCGCTTGGCTGGGCAGGATACGGCCCACAACCAGCGCGACCATATAAAGCCGCGTCCGTCCACATGGTGCGAATTGTATCAAGCGAAATCTGCGCATGGTCGAGGCGGTCTAGCATGAGCTTCAACTGGGCGATATAGTCATTTGCCCCGCTACCGCTCAGTGGCGGCGCATCGGCCACAATGCCACCAACAGGCAAAGCGTTGACATCAAACGCGCCCTGCAATTGCACATGCTCGGCAGATAACCACCCCAGCACGCCATTATATTGGACTTGCCACCAAGTATTGGCAGCGTTACGACCAGTTATCCACGCCGTTTGGCGATAGTTCAAGTTCGCCAATGTGGGATAGGCGGTGCTTGGGCCAGCGCGCACACGAACACCGCGCACAGCTTCTACAGTGCCGGGGCCAGTCGCATTGGATGTGCCAGCGCGAGGACTTTCAAAACCGCCATAGGGGATACTACGCGGGTCACGCACTGGCAAAGCAGCAATATCACCCTCTAGCACAACCAGAGTGGCGACATGCACCCATCCTTCACCGGCATAGTCTACGCGCAACCATTCATTATCGGCACTGCGCGCATCGGCCCAAAACTCCGTTCCGGCGGTGACCGTACCGCGCACTGACGCCCCTAAAGCAGGCGAAACGCGCACATTTGCAAATTCATTGACAACCACCACATGCACAGCAGCTTGACCGAGTGCAATTTGCAATGACCCTAAAATCAATAAGATGATGATTGCCAGCAAGAGTGTATACCGTCGCATACGGGTTTCCCTTCTTGCGCGGGCGATAAAACCCGCTCTAGGCCTTGCCTAATTAGTATTAAGTATAACAACGTTGCGCCGTATGTGAAATCCGGCTATTCACTTTCCATACACCTCGCTATAATCCCAATCATTCAAAGAGATGCGAGGGAAAGATGACAACTATTGATTATAGCACCCGTTTAGCTCGTCTGTGTGAGATTATTGGCGAAGATACTGGCGTTTTAGTACCAGGCGCCAATATGGTTTACTTCACCGGCTTACATTTTCATTTATCAGAACGCCCCGTGCTGGCATTAGTTAAAAATAGGCGAATGGCTTTTATTATCCCAGAACTGGAAGCGCCCAAACTCGCAGACCGTTCAGACCTAGACGCCGAACTTTTCGTTTGGAATGATCGTGAAGGGTATATGGGCGCATTTATTGCCGCTGTCGAAAACCTTGAATTGGCCGAAACGACGCTGGCGGTTGATGGGCGGACAATGCGGGTTTTTGAGTATCTGGCTTTTCAACTGGCGGAAAGCTCTATCGCTGTTCGCGATATTGGCACCGAGTTGCTTCAAATCCGCGCGCGGAAAACAGCGGAAGAAGTAGCCTTGATGCGCAAAGCTATTGAGATTAGCGAGGCCGCGCTGCAAGATGCGCTAAGCTATGCAAAGCCAGGAATGACAGAACGGCAAATAGCAGACCGCCTCAACCAAAAACTAAATGAGTTGGGCAGCGAAGGTTTTGCTTTCGACACAACAGTGCTCACTGGCCCTAAAAGCGCCCTACCGCATGGCACAACAGGCGACCGTGCGTTAGGTGAGAATGAGTTTTTGCTGATTGATTTCGGCGGAATGGTTGGCGGCTATCCGGCAGATATTACTCGCACGGTGTGTTTAGGTACGCCCAACGAGGAGATGCAACGCATTTACGACGCGGTTTGGGCGGCTAACCGCGCAGCGCGAGAAATCGCCGCGCCTGGTGTGCCAGCGGGCGAGGTAGACCGTGCCGCGCGGCAGGTTATAGAAGATGCGGGTTATGGCGAATACTTCATCCACCGTACTGGCCATGGCTTAGGGCTGGAAGTGCACGAGTTACCCCAAATTGCGGCTGATGTAGAAGATGTACTAGAAGCGGGTATGGTTTTCACCATTGAGCCGGGTATTTATATTCCAGAAATCGGTGGCGTGCGCATAGAAGATGATGTGCTTGTCACAGAAAATGGTGTAGAAATTTTGACGAGCTTCCCACGGGAGATACGTTTAAGCCTGTAGAGAGGCATCAAGTGGATATTCAACAACTTTTCCTAGACCCATTGCGCTTCGAATTCATGCAACGGGCAATGTTAGCCGCGATGCTGGTCGGCATTGTCAGCGGTGTGATGGGCACATATGTGGTGACGCGCGGCATGGCCTTCTTCGGCGATGCACTGGCGCATAGCGTGCTTCCCGGCGTGGCAGCAGTTTTCATCACGGGCAACACAGCCCAAGGCGCACTATTGTTAGGTGGGCTAGTAGCCGGCGTGCTATCGGCACTCGGTATTGGGATTTTATCGCGGGGGCGGCAGCTTGGCGAAGATACAGCGATTGGCATCGTTTTTGCGGGTATGTTGGCTTTAGGCATTGCCCTAATCTCCAGCACGAGAAGTTATGCGGTAGACCTGGCACATATCCTCATTGGCAATATACAGGCGGTACAGGGTGATGACATCGTTTTAATGCTCATTGCTGGCGGAGCGGTCTTATTATTCGTCATCATGCTCTATAAAGAACTGCTAGTCATCTCGTTTGACCCCACATTGGCGAAAAACCTACATTTGCCAGCTGAAGGCCTGAGGCTGGCATTGTTAGTGACGCTAGCAGTGACGGTCGTCATCGGCGTACAAGTTGCTGGTGTTGCGCTTGTTTCTGCCCTTTTGGTAACTCCAGCGGCGACGGCGCGCTTTTTCGCCAAACGCTTGCACATGATGATGATTGTCGCTGCATTTTTAGGCGCACTAAGCGGTGTCGGCGGGATGTATCTATCATGGCATCTGAGCATTGCGCCCAGCGCAGCCATTGTGTTATTGGCGACAGCACTGTTCATTCTGGCGTTTTTATTCTCTCCGCGTGGCGGGTTTATCCCCAGTTTGCTGGGGCGCAATAGTGATATTGTTTAAGCGAAGGGTATTCCCATGTGGCCAATCGGCGCAGTGCATTTAACCGTCAAAAACCTTGAAAGCCTAGTAGATTACTATCGGCAGCATATCGGCCTACAGCTACACAGACGGGAAAACGGCATCGCCTATCTCGGCGCGGGCGGAGAAGATTTGCTTGTTCTGCACCATATGCCAGAGGCACGGCAGGTTAGTCATAGCACAGGGTTATATCACTTTGCGCTGCGTGTGCCCACGCGGGCAGATTTAGCGGGTGTGATACAGCGATTCACAGAGAGGCAAACCCCAATAGATGGCTGGGCTGACCATTTAGTCAGCGAAGCGCTTTATTTACATGATCCAGAGGGGAACGGCATAGAGGTTTATCGTGACCGCCCTCGTGAAGAGTGGCCACGAGAAAATGACACTATACGTATGGCCAACGCCCCACTAGACTTTAATGGCATCCTCGCTTCTGGATCATCAGACACACCAGAATTATTACCAACAGGCACAGATATGGGGCATGTGCACTTACGTGTGCACGATATTGCGCCAGTTGAATCCTTTTATTGTGGTATATTGGGCTTCGATATTGTCTTGCGGTGGCATGGCGCACTATTCATCTCTTATGATGGTTACCATCACCATTTGGGCTTGAATATCTGGGAAAGTTATCAAGCACCACCACCGCCACAGCATGCCACAGGGTTGAAGTTCTATGAATTGCGCTTAAGCCAAACACAGTGGGAAAGCGTTTTGGCAAATTTGCAGACGCACAATATCAACTATCAACAGCAAGATGGCCACATCACATTACATGACCCTGCTGGCAACGGCATTTTAATCACCTATTATTAAACCCACATCTCTCAATACGGGGGAAGCATGACTAAACTGAATCTCTCTCGCGAACATTTACTGCTTGGCTTGTGTGCCGTATTGGCGATTGCTGTCGGACTGATTATCTACACATCTACTGGGCGGGATGATGCCCATATAACATTTTGGCCAGCTTATACCCTTGCAGAACGTGGAGAGATACTGAATTACAGCGGCGAACGGCTAGAGCAAAGTTCAACCCTAT
>DAOTWU010000405.1:0-3906 GCA_034435735.1 Anaerolineae bacterium
CAGCAGGATTTGTATAAAACTTTAGTTCGTCAGGGTTTTTTCAAATCTAACCCCCATAGCACCCGCTCTCGCTGGTCATGGTTGGGAATGATATTAGCACTTGGTGGGGGATTAGCCTTCTTTCATATTTTCGCCAACGATGTGATTGAAGAGGGTGCACCCTCTACTGTTATCTTCCTGCCTTTTGCCGTCATGTTTGCTGGGGCAACAGTTTCATGGTTTGGGCGGCATATGCCCGCGAAAACCCGTAAAGGGGCAGAAGAAGCAGCCAAGTGGAAAGCGTTCTTGAACTATATGCACCGCCTCAAAGATTTTGAGGATTTGCAGGCAACTGCCCAGCATTTTGAAGACTATCTCCCCTATGCTGTAGCTTTTGGTATGGATAAAACATGGATAAACCGTTTTTCGCGCATTGATACCGTACCCATGCCATACTGGTATTACCCGCGCTATCGTGGTGGGCGGTGGTCCGGTGGTTACCATGCTGGCACACCAATAGATAGCGGTTTTTCTGGGCGCAATATATTTCCAGGAGAGATTGCCTCTGCTGGTGGTGGGGGACTCAACGATATTTCAGGTGGTTTGTCAGAAGGTTTACAATCTATCTCCAACGGTTTAACCGATTTGCTCAACTCTGCTGGCTCTGTTTTTACTAGCCGCCCATCCTCATCTGGCAGCAGTGGGCGCTGGGGTGGCGGTGGCTCTAGCTGGAGCGGTGGTGGCTTCAGTGGTGGCGGTGGTTTTAGCGGTGGTGGTAGCCGAGGCTTTGGCTGATACAAGGAGTTAATATTGAACGGCACACGTCTATCTGGGATTGTTCTTCTTGTTTTAGGTTTTGGTATAGCTGTTATTGCTGGCTTATGGTTAGCAACAGGTGTTTCTAATGGCGATTTAGAAACGGGGGGGATGCTTGTTGGGGCATTTCTCGTTTTCATCCCTGTTGCTCTATTCGTGGGATTTGGGCTTTATCTATACCAGCAAGGGGGCAAAGAAGAAGCTCGCGAATCCGTAATGCATAAACAGAGGCAATTGCTGGATATTATTCAAAGTCGGGGACAGGTCAAAATACATGATGTTGCCATCGAAATGGGCGTTAACGTGGATGACCTGCAAAGAATGATTCATGACCTTGTTGGCTTACAGGTTTTCAGTGGATATATTAACTGGGATGAAGGTACACTTTATTCGGCAGATGCCTCCCAACTCAAAGAACTTACAGCTTGTCGCAATTGTGGGGGAGAAATCACTTTAGCTGGCAAGGGCGTGGCAACTTGCCGCTTTTGTGGTACTGAGTATTATTTAAGCTAGGGTAATCCCTATTTCTTGGGGGATAGCACAGCACACAAGTGCGCTACAATATAAATGTATGTTGTATAAGCCAGTGAGGCAAACAAAATGGGTTCTAATCTTTACGATAAAATCGTTTCTCAGCGGGGGAGCTTGGAAAGTCTGGTTGCTCGCATTCCCGGATTTCGTGGCTATCAAGATAAGCAAGCGCGCCGTCACGCAGACCGCATGTTGCGGGAGTTCCTTGTTAGTCAGTTAGATCAACATATTGACCACTTCAAGCGCGTTCAAAACGACATTCTAGACCGCAAAGGGCTGATGGGAATGGGGCGTGCCCGTGAAGTGCAAACCAAGCTTCAAACCTATCGGGATATGCTCAATGCTGCAGCCCCGGGTTATGATGGTATGTGGGCGCAAATGAAAATCGAATCGGAAGACCTTGCTCGTATCTATGCCTTTGACGAAGCGCAAATTGTCTATATTGATAAAATTGCCGCTGCAGTTGATGCTGTTGAGGAAACATTAAATAATGATGGAGACCTGAAACAGGCACTTAGTGCTTTGTATGACACCGTTGTTGAATCGATGGAAGCTTTCCGCCTACGGGATGACGTTCTGACGAATCTCGCCCAATCGCTATAAGTTTAAGTTGCTTTAGGAGAATAATGGCATGGCTCGCATTATTGATGTTATTGACCACACAAATGTAATGGATGATGAGTTGGCTTATCGCGAACCCCAGCGGGGCAGTGGCGATTGGCGTATGGGGTCGCAGGTTATTGTTGGCGAAAGTCAAGCTGCGGTATTTGTTCGTGGTGGCGAAGCCTTAGATGTGCTTGGCCCTGGTCGCCACACGCTTTCAGTGGCAAATTTACCCATTCTTTCTGGTCTTATTGGGATGGCGACAAGTGGCCGAACGCCTTTCACGGCTGACCTTTACTTCGTCAATCTTAAGGACTTGCCGCAAGTGCCGTGGGGTACACGCCCGCCGATTGTCCTCGAAACCCCCGGCAAGGGTATGGGCGTGGTTCTGCTAATCACTCATGGTGTCATTGATATTAGCGTTTCTGACCCGCTGCGTTTTGTGAAGCAATATGCTGTTGGTAAGCCAATTGTGCGTGTTAGCGATTTGAAAGACCGTATTCAGAGCATGCTTCTGGGCGAAATTGCGGAATTGCTCACTAAATCCGGTGCGCAAAGCATCATGGATGCTAACAGCCTGCTCAGTGACCTTGAAGGCGCGGCACTAGCGCGTTTGAATGATAAATTTGAAGCGCTTGGCTTACGCATTAAGGCTTTTGAATCCAATCCCTTTACCGCTAAGGATGTGCCGCTTGATGAGCTACGCAACTATGTTAGCCTCGATGTTTGGGAGCGGGTACAACGCCTGAAAGTTGCAGAGACGGCAGCTGGTAATGAGGGTATGGCTGGCGGGCTTGCAGGCGCTGGTGTTGGTTTGGGCGTTGGCCAAGCGATGGGCGCGGCTATGGACCCCAATCAGGCTGCCTTGCAACAGCAGTTACAACAGCAGCAAATGATGATGCAGCAAATGATGATGCAAATGATGCAGAATCAGCAGGGTGGCGCTCAGCAAGGCGGTGCACCAGCTAACCCCCAAACGCGCGAAGAAATTCAAGCGATGCTTGATAGTCTAGATATTCGCTTTGCCAATGGTGAAATCTCTGAAGCCGCTTATAACCGCCTCGTAGAAAAGTGGACTAAACGCCTCGAAGAGCTTGGTTAGTCTAACAGTATCTCACCAATAGGATATGCATCCAAACCGCCACTGGTAAGAACACGTTCGCCGGTGGCGGTATCATATAACCCCACCTGTAGTATATAACTTCCAGCAGGCACACCATCTAATGACACATAGAAGACATCACGATAAATATGCCCGATGTCCCATGTTTGCGTGCTAATGCGGCCATTTTGTGGGGGATGATCATCTTGTGACCAGAGGGGCGTGCCTGTTGAAGGGTTAATACCCCCAATAAGGTGAACAAATACAGTAAGCGGTTCTTCTGTTTGGTGGATGGGCTTCCAATACAGCCAGACAATTATGTCACCGTTTTTTGTTGGTGGCATAAAATACTTCGCCCCCACTAGCTCCGCTACTTGCTCGTAAGTTGTGGTTATTTCAGAAGTTAGCTCATCATCGCGCACATCCCACGGTAAAAATTGCCGTAGTGGCACGCCGTCGATATTGAGATGCCGCACACGCTGCATATGCTCATCGAGCCAACGCTCTACCAATGGTCCGTTTGTCCATGCGGGATAGGGGCGTGCAATGACCCAGATGCTATGATATTGTGCATAGGCATTTTCTAGCGTTTGGATAATTTCATCTTCTGGTTGGCTAGAGCTTGTTGGCAGCCCCGTATCTTCTGCATGAATGCCCGCTCGCTGGTAATAATAGCCAAACGCAGCATCAATTGACTGTTGGATGATGAAATCGTTATTCGTTGTATTTTCTTGTAAATAGCGTGCTAGGGTTGGCCAATCAACCGATTTTTTGAATGCAGGGCCATTGTGATAATGCCACAGGCTAATTCCCGCAGCAAAAACCCATATCCCAATTACCAACAAACCCGCCCACTTTTTTCTTTGACCGATAAT
>DAOTWU010000406.1:0-4662 GCA_034435735.1 Anaerolineae bacterium
GATGAAGTTATTGGCTCTCCATTCAAGGCTGATTTTAGCGCCTCTGCAAACTCGGTTGCACTTTGGTATCGTGACTGTGGTGTTTTCGCCAGTGCCTTAAAGATAACAGTATCTAGCGCCTGATTATGGATAGGGACAATTTCTGACAACTTAGGTATAGGCGCATTGACATGTTGTAATAGAACAGAGATACCGCCAGTATCCGGAAATGGGGGTTGCCCGCTGAGCATTTCATACAGGATGATGCCTAATGAATAAATATCGCTCCGTGCATCAATAGTGCCTCCGGTCGCTTGCTCTGGTGACATATAAGTGGGCGTGCCAATGGTAATCCCCTCCTGTGTGAGATTGCTCCCTTCTACCAAGCGGGCAATGCCAAAATCGGTTAACACCGCACGGCCATCTTCATCAAATAAAATGTTAGATGGTTTCACATCACGATGCACCATACCGCGCTCATGAGCATAAGATAGTGCTGATGTAATATCCGTCATGATTGATAAAATTTGCTTGTGCGGCAATGTGCGTTCTTCTTCAGCAGCTTGGGCGAGCACATTGGCCAGTGTGGGGCCAGAAATATATGCCATAACCATGTAATATACGGAATGGCCATCAATCTCGATGCTGTCAAAATCGTATATTTGAACGATGTTGGGGTGGTTAAGTGCCGCAACTAATTTTGCTTCTCGTTCAAAACGCTCTTTGAATGTATCGTTTGATAGATGTTCGTGCAGAATTTTTACGGCTACAGGCCGCTCTAAATTAGTGTCCCATGCCCTATATACCCGCGCCATTCCACCACTACCAATAACCTCTAAAATTTTGTATCGACCGATAGTCGTATTAATCCAACGTTCTGTTGTTTGGCTCATACTCACTCCACAGGTGAAAATAACCCCGCCTCTATTTTGCCTTTAAGTGCTAAAATTTGTGTTACATAACCAGTCAATTGTGTCAATAAGGCCAATTAATCATATGTCATATAAACGATTGTATTTTATTTTCTTCAATTTTGGGGTTTTTCTCATTATATCTATAGGTGTTTATGCACAGGAAGCTACAGAGTCGCCTGATTTGCGGCAAGTGCCCGTAGTTGGACCATCGCAAGTTGGTCTCTATCAATTGGCTGAATATCAACTGCAAATAGATAACACCCTCTACGCCAATCCATTTGATATTGATGACATACGTGTTGAAGCTGTTTTTGAACGCCCTGATGGTGAACAGGTTATCATTCCTGGGTTTTGGATGCAGCTTTATGATGAAAATCTCATCTTGCGCCGCGAGGCTAGTTGGTTTATCCGTATGACACCATCCCAAACTGGCACGTGGCAGGGTGCTATAGATGTTTATGATGATGGGCAGATTATTGCCCGAACAACACTATCCCTTGATGTGACGCAGACTGATTTGCATGGCTTTATTCGTGTAGGGAGTAATCAAAAATATTTTTCATTTGATGATGGCACTGCTTTTTTCCCGATTGGCCATAACCTAAATTGGTCATGGAATGGGGCGGGCGGTTATTTGGCTTATGAGAACTGGTTAGATGATTTACAAGCCAACCACGCCAATTTTGCTCGTATAGTGATTGATGTCCCCTGGTTTATTGGTTTGGAGTGGCGTCCGCCAATTGGCGATTACCGAACTGCCCAAGGGCAAGCTGCTCACCTAGACCGAATTTTGGAAATGGCTGAAGAACGGGGAATTTACTTACAGCTAGTTATCCTTTGGCATCAAGGGCTTCGTTTTTATAACCCACCTCCGGTGACATTACCTCCGGAAATTGCTTTGCCAGATATGAGCGCTGATTGGGACAACAACCCCTATAACATTGCAAATGGCGGCATTCTTGAATCACCTGAGCAATTTTTTGAAAATCCTCAAGCCCGCCAGCTTTTTGCCCGTCGTTTACGTTATATCATAGCTCGCTGGGGGTATAGTCCTCATATACTGGCTTGGGAACTTTCCGATGCTTTAGACCGCACGGCTAACTTTACGCCAGAGATTGCCGCATTATGGGTGACTGAACAAGCAGAGGTCATTCACTCATCGGATGCGCATGGTCATTTACTCACTTTAACCACCAATCGTTATATTGATGGTGTAACTAACCACCCGGGTTTAGATTTTCTCACCATGAGTTATCACCCGCGCCAATTTGCCACAGGCGATTATATGGGCGCTTTCATGAATACAATCGAAGAGTGGCAACAACCCGATCGCCCTTTAATTGTGGGTAGCCATTCGCTATCCCCATGGATTCCGCCTCTGTCAGAAGATCCCTCGGGTATCCATTTTCAAAATGCGCTTTGGGGGGCTGTTTTCACTGGAACTGCAGGAGGGGCAATGTCTGATTGGTGGGATACATACATTTTGCCCTTAAATCTCTCCCATGCATATATTCCTCTCTCGGATTTTGTTGATGACATTGACTGGTCTATGATGCAATTCGTTCCGGTAGAAGCGCAACTCATACCCTTAAGCGACCATACTGTCACCGTTCCCGTAGATGTTATTACCTTATGGGATGTTGATGCTGGCATAGGGATTGCCTGGTTACATCATCGTGATGATACATGGTTATATTTTTCTCAAAATGGTAGGCCATCACCTATTACATTGCGTTACCAATTAGCGTCTTTACCAGCAGGTAACTATTCTGTTGAGCTATGGAATCCCACAGATGGTGTTGTGCTTGGGCAAGAATTGGCCGTTGTCGGGGATGATGGCGTTCTCACCTTCGACCTTTTACCAATGAATCGCCAGCTGGCCTTGCGGTTCTTTCGGCAAGATAATCCCTAGTCTTTTCAGCGCAACTGGTGAAATGCTGCTATACTGAGCACATATTGGCGATTTCAGGGGTTACCGGATGGGTACTAGACCAATAAACCGTACCGAGCGTTTAGCCTCTATTGAACAAATGCTATTTCGCAGCCCACATGGTTTGCGGGCTGTTGAAATTGCCCATGCTTGTGGCGTAGATAGGCGTACTGTTTACCGCGATATTTCGCTTTTGGGTGATATAGGCATCCCTATTTACCAGCAAGATGGCCGATTTTTTATTAATCGTGAACAGTATCTAGCCAATGTCCGCCTGAGCGCTAATGAGGCTTTAGCTCTATTTATTGCGGCGCGTGTTTTAGTTCATCATGCTGATTTGCAAAATCCACATCTTATTTCTGGCATTCGTAAAATAAGTCATGTCTTACCAGAAACATCAGGCGCTCATGTTGCCTTTGTGCTTGAATCTTTGCAGCAACATCCTGTAGACAGAGCATTTGTGGTTGTTCTAGAAACTATTGTGCGTGCTTGGGATAAGCAACGCAAAGTGCGATTATGGTATCGTTCTTCATCCGATAGCCGCGAAGTGCCCGCCCGTGATTTTGCCACATATTTCATTGAACCAACGCCTAAAGGTGAATTGCATGTCGTTGGCTTTGATATGGCATCTCGGCGCATTCGGGCTTTACCTTTGCGTCATATCAAACGGGTAAAGATTTTGCGCGAGCACTATGAATTGCCCCCCCGCTTCAATCCCTTACGTTATCTATCCAGTGCTTGGGGTATGTTAGATGATTACGAAAGCGAAGCGGTTGATGTTGCGTTAGCTTTTGAGCCGGAAGTAACCCCGCGCATTGTTGGTCGTTTATGGCATCGCTCTCAAACAATTGACTTGCTGGATAATGGGGGTTGTATTCTGAATATTCGTGTGTCCGATTGGCAACCTTTACTCCCCTGGATACGTTCATGGGGGGCACAGGTGACGGTATTAGCGCCAACACCACTTCGTCGCCAAATTGCTGAAGAGTACCGCAAACTCGCTGCCGTGTATGAGGACGCAGCTTCATCAATCTAAGCAGAATATGAAAAGGGGCCATGAAAGGCCCCTTGTGTTTTAGCCTACAGATTCCTGCGTAGCTTCAGGTGGTGGTACAACCGGTGCTGGTATGGTAGGTGTTGGCACTGGTTGGATAACTGGCGGAGATGCCGGTGTTGGTTGTGCAGGCGCTGCGGCAGGTGATGCTTCCGCTGGCGCTTCGGTTTTCGGCATCGCAAGAATGGTGCTATATGCTGGTCGTAATGAGCCATCGGGATTAACTAGGCTGAAGTAGCAAAATTCTATACGGCTCGGTTGGCTCTGGCATCCATTCAAGTTAAACAGGAACATCGGCCCAACATAACCCAACTCTCGCCCTAATTCATAAGCCTGCGGAATATAGGTTGCTTGTTCTGTTAGGCTGGTGTAGGACACAAATACAAATGTGTCGTTGGGAGGCGTTAACCCTTCACTGCTACCCCAGCCAAATCGTGTAACCCAAATTGGGGTGTTGCCATCGCCATTGCGCACCATTATCGCGCGATAATCTTCGAGTGTTTCTAGGAAGTAGAATGTTTCATCTTCATAATGGGTTAAAACACCCTCTGTAGGTTCACAGCAACGCGCGTCGGGTGGGTTTGCCCAGCCGTTAGGGTGTGCGCCAATAGCGTCACTGACCGCATCCACACCATTAGAGTACATATCTTGTAGATACACGCGGTCATTGATGGCATTAACGCCATCATTAAATCCTGTTGGCGCAAGCCCTCCAGTAATCACCATGGCGTTCGGGTCTAAAGCTTTAACCGCTTGATAGGCGACACTGAGGAGGTCTACATAAT
>DAOTWU010000407.1:0-2781 GCA_034435735.1 Anaerolineae bacterium
TCGCCTGTGCAAAGGTGCGTATTTAGAATCGCCAGAAGTTGCCTTCCCCGATAAAGCTGATGTTGATGCCAACTATATTAAACTCATGAAGCTATTTTTGCAGGAAGGGCAAAACGCTTTTCTCGCTATTGCCACTCACGATGAGAAAATGCTCACAGCGGCAGAAGCTTTCATCAAAGAGGCCAATATTCCTGATGAGCGCTATGAATTCCAGATGCTCTATGGCATTCGTAGCCAACGGCAGGAAGAGCTTGCCGCCAGCGGATACAAAATGCGCGTCTATGTGCCGTTTGGCGATGCTTGGTATCCCTATTTCATGCGGCGGTTAGCAGAACGGCCTGCAAATTTGTGGTTCTTCATCAGTAGCTTCTTCAAATCATGAGGGATATTGCTCAGAGTAACAGCACTTGCTAAATTGTTAAGACTTCTAAACATTTCATAGTATAACGGCCATCCTCGTCTTATGATAGTAATGAAGCATAGACGAGGATTTAATCATCATGGAGAATATGCCTCGTAGTGATGAAGTTATCGAATTCGAACTTATAGCAACTTGCCCCTCTTGCCATACCAATATCGCCTTCAAATATCTTGGCGAGCAGCATTGGCCAGAGGATGTCGCCGCAGCAGCAGGCATCGAAACGGTGGTTCACATGTGGCGCTGCACACACTGCCATACTACAATGACGGAGACCGAGCTGGAGCGAGAATAACCGCTCCAGCTTTTTTGTCGTCTATGTGCTTAAGATTTTAGCCGCCGTTGAATGAAAACGAGGAAAGGATAAGCTAGCTGCTCTCCATGAACGGTGTCTTCTTCCCAGACATTACGATTGGCGCTCTCAAAATCCTTGTGTAGGCGCTCTATTTCCCGCTGTTGTTGCCGTGAGGGTTCATTGTGAAAGAGCGTGACCACTGTGGTATGGCTGCCAGTGCTGAAGAAGACCCATAGCCCTTTGCCCACCTGATGAACATGCTCAACGGGCGTGGTGGTGAATGGCTTCAGCGGCACATAATGCTTCAGTATAGGGTTTAAGGCTTCATCTGCGACTTCGAATTGCCCTAAAGTTTCGATTTGCTGCCCGCTTTTGTTGTGATAAATGCGCATCCCCACCGCCCGCGCCCGCGTTTCCTGTAAAATCGTCATTGTTGGCGGACCTGTCTGGGCGATTTCAATAGCGTCGGGGTTGCCGCTCACAAGCGCATGGTTGGCGATGGCGAGGCGGGCGTTATACCGCTCATAAAGCAAATGAAACTGGGCGCGGCTTATTTTTCCTTGGGCAAAGTCATCTAACAGGCGCTCTATCTTCGCCTGCAATAGTGCCCTAAATTGTTGTGCATTCCGTTCTTGCTTGGTGCTCATGTGGTTCAGCCTCATACAAATATGCTGTGGTTGTGGTTTCCACCTAAACCTGTGGCGGCCCCCCAAATTGCTGGCGAATAAATACGCGGAATGGAAATGCCAACCGGTTGGCTTCAACTTTGGGGTCGGCGAGTAAGATGCTATTGGCTGCTTCAAAGTCTTGGTGCAATCGTTGTGTTTCCCGCAATTGAATGGGCGATGGCTCATTATGGAAGAGCGTGATTGAAATTGTGTGGCGTCCAATAGTGAAGAGCAACCAATAACGGGAAGCAATACGCTCCACATAACGTTGGGGCGAATTCCCTGTGCTAATCTGCCGCATCAAATCCTGAAGCATTGGCTCGAGAATATCTTCTGGAATGGCGAAATCGCCCAACGTCTCGATCATCCGTTGGCCACTGATATGGTAAATCGCTATTCCTGTGGCTTTGCCTTTGGCCGCCTCTTTCAAGGATATGGTGGATGGACCACTGCGGGCAATGTCTACTGCCGCGTCTTTTCCACTTTCTACGGCATACTCGGCCAGAATAAGCTGGCTATGATAGCGTTCATAAATAATATCAAACTGCGCCTGACTGAGTTGACCGCTGGCAAAATCCTCTAGCAACTTCTGGATTTTCTGCTGCACTTCTGCTTTGAATGCGCGTGCCCTCTCTCCTGGTTCCATATACTTTGAATTCCCCTTTATCCGGGATTGTTACGTTTAGTTAAATCATACCATGATACCCGCAGATAAAATATTGACATCATGCACAGTGCCTATGCCTATATCAATACGTTTTTAAGGTACAATCATCATCATTAGATGGAGGTTGGAAAATGAAACGTTATTTAATGGCCATAATTTTACTTTTCACCGCGATAACCGTAGCTGCACAGGAGGCTACGCCCGAAGCAACGGCTGAACACACAACGGATTGCCCGCAACCGTTGCGTATTGCCACGTGGAATATAGAGAATTTCACCGTCTCCCGCGTTGAAGATACTGACCAGCGCACCGCCATTGTTGATACATGGCTCACTGTTGGCGCCGATATTTGGGCATTGCAGGAAATTGGCGCCGAGTTGGCTTTGCAAAGTCTACTCGAGGAAATTGAAGCGCAAAGTGGCCGCCATTATGCTTATGTGCTCATGGAACGGCGCGGCCAGCAAAAGGTGGGGTTCGCTTGGGATGTTGACCGCGTTGAACTGGTGGGCGATGTGCTGGAACTGGAAGATGTTGCGCTGGCGAATCTCCGCCCAGCTTTAGCCGCCACTTTCTCCTATGACGATGAAGACTTCACACTGGTGACGCTTCATCTAAAAGCCACCGATAGCCGCCCCTCACAACAAATCCGCGCCGCCCAATCAAAAATCCTTGTTGATTGGCTCAACGCGCTGCCAGAAGATGCTGATACCGATATTATCATGTTGGGCGATTT
>DAOTWU010000408.1:0-1688 GCA_034435735.1 Anaerolineae bacterium
GTTCAGCTCTTCAATACGGTAGTAATGTGTAGAATACTGTGCCGCGCTATCCTGTGCTTCATAAGGCAGGCTGGTGGCGCGCCCTTCAAGATATGGCTGTTGTAGCTGCCTGTCATTATAGAAATCATAGCCATGAATTGGGGCATAAGCGCTCTCTTGAATATAGTTCGCAACTGCCCAATCGGCGAAAAATTCATCAACACCAGGCTCGCCCATCTCCAATAACACATGATTGAGGCCGGGTAGCCCATCCAGCGGTTCAGTGCTCCATGCATTCAGCCCTTCTAATCCGTAACGCTGGAAAAAGTAGGAGACGAACAACGCAGAACCACCATAATGGGGCGCGGTGTTGCCCAGTTCTGTCCAGGTATTCAATTGGGTATATGGCGCACTGAGGTAGTAATTGGCGTAAGAGGTATCGCCTTGGTAAATGGCATAAACTTCGGTGAATGCAGAGAAGCCTTCATCCAGCCAGCTGTGTTCATTTGTGTCTATATTGTTGCGTATCATGTGCTGGAATTCATGCGCCAACACACTGATGGCTGATTGACCATTGGTGACAAATGCGCCCGCATCCAGATTGATGAAGAACATTTCATGCTCATTGCTATTGGGTACAATTTCCGATGGCAAGCTGTGGTCACTGGCAAAATAGGCCGCTGTGCCGCTTCCCAAATTATGCGCCATCAGGGCGTAAATGCGTGGGTCGTTATCAATGCCCGGCAGCGCCTCGCTACCCCAGAGTTCGCGCACTTGGTCATAGACAAGTGTGTCGAAAGACTCGGCGATGTTGCGCACGGCATTATCAGACACTCTGCCGCCAACCTCTACCCAGATGTAAATATGCTCGCCAATTGCCCGTAGTTCTGCTTCTACCTGAAAAACACTACTATCCAGATTAGAGGCCCAGAACGTTTGGCGGTCGCCCAATTGCCATTGGGGTGGGGCGTCTGGTGTGGGTTCAATGTCCGTCACCCCATTGATACGGCGCGCCAAGTCTACACGGTCGCGGATGGGAATCTCGGTATTTTCCAGCGCGACATAGGTGGGGTTATCGCTGCGGTCTAATAAATTGCCGCTATCTGGCTCTGGCGTCACTTCGCCAATAGCAGGCGGCGTGTTGGGTGGTTGGGCAGCAGTAACTGAAAGAACGGCTACCAGCACGAATATAACCATTATCAAATACTGTTTACGCATAGATTTTTTCCTTAAAAACAAAAGGGTATGTTGTCCATACCCTTGTTGTTGGTTGCTACAAATATGAGGTTATGCCTTGTTGTCATTGTCGGATTTGCTGTTGATCATGTTGCTAAAGTTGGTCATCATGCTCGTGAGTTCCATCGGCAATACGAACTTGGTCGATGGGCTTTGACCAACATCACGCAATGCTTGCAGATATTGCAGAATCATGGTGTTCTGGTCTAACTTTTGCGCCTCTTCAAAAATAGCTTGAAGCGCTCTAGCATAACCCTTTGCCCGCAGCTCTTGCGCTTGTTGCTCACCTTCCGCACTGAGGATGGCGGCTTCGCGCTCACCTTGCGCCCGCAAAATCGCGGCTTGTTTCTCGCCCTCAGCCACAGCGATAGCAGCTTCACGCTCACCATCCGCACGGGTGACGGTGGCGCGGCGTTCACGCTCGGCACGTAGCTGGGCATTCATCGCTTCCAGTACGTCGCGCGGTGGCTCAA
>DAOTWU010000409.1:0-3378 GCA_034435735.1 Anaerolineae bacterium
TGGTGGCAAGCCTCGCGGTTGCTCATACAATGCGGGAACAAGATGCCCGCGCCCACGCATTAACAGTTTTGGCGCGCTATGCCCCAAAACTGGCGCAAGAGCAAACCCGACTTGATGCGCTGGCAGCAGCTTCTAACTTGCCGCATTATTTTGAGCGCGTAACAGCGTTGATGAATCTGGTAGATATTCTGCCGGAGGCGCTACAAGAGCAAGCCTATGGCAATGCCATCGAAACAACAAAGCAAATTGAGAACGAAAACGCCCGCGCCCGCGCTATCAGCATCTTGGGTAATCACTTGCCAGCCGCAAGACTATCCCAATTAGTGGAAATAGCGAAATCCTTTGAAGACCCACAACTGCGCTTGAATGCCCTCTCTAGCATTGCGACACGCTTGCCATCAGAACAGCAAGATGGCGTCTACCGCGATTTGTTGAAGTGTGTGAAAGCCTAGCCTTATGCCTATAAGCAGGCGCGTTCGCTCATCAGCATTTTGCCACTATTGCCTGCGGAGCTATTGGAAGAGGCGCAATATATCGCAGATAATATGCGTGACCCATTAGACCGCGCGACTATTTACATCACGCTCTCACAAAATTTAGCGCCGGAAAAACGCAAAGAGGTACTCGCCAAAGCATGGCAGCTTATCCCATTGATTGACGAAGGATATGACCGCGCTACAGTGTTGGCAGCAATTGCGCCATTTTTACCAGAAGAATCGCGGCAAGATTTGAGTAAAGCGGTTTGGGGCGTGATTACCACCATCAGCGACGATTATGACCGTGCCAGCGCTATAGGGCTGTTGTCCCCCCTACTGGCAGATAGCAGCAACCCAGCAGAAGCCATATTGCCCAACTATCAGGAATTGCTCGATGATATTCTCGAAACTGCGTTTGATATTGATGATCAAAGCAAACGCACAGAAATTCTAAAGCAGGGCATCCAGCTATATCTCTCGCAAGAGAAAACGGCGCAATATCGCATCTGGCGGCGATTGGCGCAAAGGCTGAAAACGTTGCCGCTTTCAGATGTCCTTTTGTGCTTCAGCGTATTACGGCCATTGCTTATTCAGATTGCTGGTGAAAAAGCGATGAAGGATATTGTGCTCATTTTAGGAGTGCGTTAATATTACAAGAAATAATAATCAAATCAGCAGTGAGGAAAACGGCATGAGTGCCGATTTTGTGGCGAAAATTCTCCATGTGACATTGAATATCACTGGTGCAGACCGTGGGCTGGCGGTAGCGCCCGATTTACAACTCATTGAGGCCATTAATTTAACGCAAGAAACCATCGACACCCCAGCATTCCGCACGTTGGTAGAAGATAGTTTACGCCAAGCGATAGAGACGGGCGAACCTGTTATCACAAATAATATGGTGACTAACCCAGAAAATGCGCCGGTCACCAATACAACGTTCTCTGAACTACGCGCAGTGGTTACTTTTCCTGTGAGCGATATGGGCGCGGTCTATCTTGACCAGCGGTTGCGCTATGGCATTATTGACCGCAACACACTAGATAAGGTCATCGCTTTCATTGAAAACGTTCTAGAAAATAACCAGCAAAGCCTTTCTGAAGCAGAACTCATCGCCTTATATCGCCAAATCAACGCAGAGTCATAGTCAGAAGCACAAAGCCCAATAACGCAATGAAGCCCAATAGCACCAGCCCATAAGCCAGTAGCTTGCGCAACACCGCCCCCTCTTCTCCGCTCATGCCCACAGTGCTAGCCCCCACAATAATTTTCGCTGGCGCTAAAACGCTCGCCACTGAGGCCGACGCCGTTTGAATAGCCAACACCAAAGGCACACTTAGCCCTAAGAGTAACGCCGTATCCTGTTGCAATACGGCAAAAACAGCGTTGCTGTTGGTGTTGCTGCCGGTCATAAATGCGCCTAATGCCCCAATTACAGCGGAGATAAAAGCATATAGCGACGGAGAGACAGCATTCGCCAACCACTCCGCTAAAGCACGGGTCATGCCGGTATACTGCATTACAGTAGCCATTGCTACCATCGCCAGAATACCCAACGCGGCTTTACGCCCCCGCAACCAAACACCGGTTAAAATGGCACGTTCCGCCCCTTGGGGATATAAACCTCGCCAGCGATAAATGCCATAAGCGATGGCTGCTGCATAACAGAGTATCGCACCTGTATGGCCAAAGATATTCAGGCCAACAGTGCCGGCAGGTGTTTCCCAACCGCGCAACGTGGTAACTGCGGGTAAATCTACGGACAAACGTACTGCACCAAACGCGCTCTTAACATCGGGAATACCCTTAATGGTGAATGCCAATACAACAAGCACCACATAGCCGATAATCGCCAAGCGGAATGATAAAGCGTTTTTTTCAGAGGCTTCGGCGCTATGTATGTCATTGTTTTTTACTCGGCGGTAAAATGGCCAGCGAACAACCCACAAGCCAACAACGAGGGCGAGCAAGCTGCCCCCAGCTGCGCCAATATTCCACAAGCCATTAGTCGCTAGAATGTATTGGCCAATTGCCATTACTAAACCAAGCACCAATACAGCGGGTAATGAGCGCCGTATCCCCCGCCAACCAGCATAAACATGTGCTGCTAAAAATCCACTTAATATCGCCGCCGCGCCTAGAAGTAACGCCGTGGGAACAGCAGCCGCCTTCTCATCTACGCCAGTAACGCCCAACAACACAAGGAAAGATGACCCCAATGAGCCGAAAGTAACCGCCCAGCCATGCCCTACAGAGGGGATAACTACAGCGGCGAGGGGTGATAAGCCCAAACCAACCAGAAGCGGGGCAACAATGGCCACCGGCACGCCAAAACCGCCAACGCCTTGCAAAAATGACGTGAACACCCAGCCAAGAAGAAGCACCCGAAGAACATCATCGCCAGTTAAACCAGTGAACCAACGGGCAATAACGCGCAACGCCCCGGCTTTATCGACTACCAGATATAGCAGTAAGGCCGCCCAGACGATATAAACAACATCCAATGTCAAAATGATTGCGCGAACATGGGCAGCAGCCATTACTTCTACATTTGCGCCAAAGGCGACAAACGCAAGCACCACCGCCGAAAGCCAACCTGCAGCGCCTGCGCGGCTACCGCCCCAACGAAAGCCCACCATCAATACCAAAACCAGCAGGGGGGGGATTGCAGCGAAAACCACATCCAGCGAAGTTGTCGTCATTGTGGTATCCTTCAGCCACTATGTTTACAGAACGTTCGCATTGTGCCGCAGCGATAGATGCAATGCAAGCTATTGGATATAGGCCAATCTAAGCCCATTATGACCACACAAGCAGAGCTTGCCGCACAACTCAAGCAAGCGCAAACAGAAGCAGAAAAGCGCAGTTTAGCCTCAGACTTGTTGGCGAATAGCCGCCAGCG
>DAOTWU010000410.1:0-1615 GCA_034435735.1 Anaerolineae bacterium
CATGGCCTCTATGCCCAACTTGAATGTGGTAGAAGCGGCGCTGCGGCAGGCAGAATTGGTGATAGTGCAAGATGCTTACCATCCCACTGACACCACCCAATACGCGCATGTGTTATTGCCGGCGGCGCAATGGCCAGAAAAATCGGGCGTGATGACGAACTCTGAGCGGCGATTGACCTATGTGCCGCAAGTTGTCGCACCACCCGCAGAGGCTTTACCCGATTGGCAAATTGTGGCGGGTGTGGCGCGGGCAATGGGCTTTGGGGCGGCGTTTGCGCACCAATCTACAGAAGAAGTCTTTGCCGAGTTCGCCGCACTGACGGCGGGGCGCCCCTGTGATTATAGCGGTGTCAATCACGCGCGCTTGCAAAGTGAAGGGCCAATACAGTGGCCATGCCCAACGCTCGAACACAAAGGCACACCGCGTTTGTATGTCGATCAAACATTTCCTACAGAGGACGGGCGGGCACATTTCCATGTAGCTGTTTACCGAGATATAGAGGAAACGACGGATGCGGCTTTTCCACTGCTTTTGAACACAGGGCGATTGCGTCACCAATGGCATACGATGACGCGCACGGGTAAATCGCCCCAACTCATGAAGGAAGCACCCCAGCCATTTGTTGAGCTGCACCCTGAGGATGCTGCGCAGTTGGGTGTTGGTGATGGCGAGATGGTAGAAGTGGCTTCACGGCGAGGCAGGGTGCGCGTTGTGGCGCGGGTGACAGATGCGGTGCAGGTTGGCACATGCTTTATGCCGTTTCATTGGGGGCGTTTGATGCACGAAGGCGGAGCGATTAATGATTTGACCAGCGATGCCCGCGATCCCATCGCCAAACAACCAGAGTTGAAGGCTTGTGCGGTGCGCGTCGTGCCAGTGGCGGCGTTGGCTATGGATGAGTCGCCAGTTTTAGCGCCAATGCTAGCGGGCGATTAGATGGGCTAAGCCTCTTCCTCATAAGGGGCGAGCAAAAAGCTGCCAAAGAGCACCATCACACAGAGAACGGCGGTTAGGGCGGCGAAGAGTAGCGATGTATATCCCGTAAACAGGCCAATCAGCAGCGAAGGGAGTGTTGCGGCGAGTGTGAGGAATTTGATTTTGTCGAGCGTGTCGATATGTGGCAACTCATGCCAGATGAGATGGAGTAGTAACAGGCTGGTTGTAATTGCTGCGATAAAAGCAACAGGTTCATTGATGTTGAACATAAGACCTACTCTATTACAATAAACACACTAGCAGTCATTTTGTTGATCATACCTTAGCGCTTTGCAGAATATTTGTCAACTTTGACTAATGTTCGCTGCTAATTGGTGTTTTGTCAGCATTCTTTCGGCACAAGCGCGCCCCACCCCACAAAACAACATTCGCCAGCAGCAAAAATGGGGGCTGACTGCCCCCAAACCCCCGTTTTAAGGACTGGCGTCCTTAAAAATCCTGTTTTGGATATAAACAAACTCGGCGCTAGGATGAACTGTCGCAGCAAGCTGCTGTTAGCGCCAAATTCACCTTTATTCTATTTTGCGAAGGCCACTCGCGCAGCGAGGGCGTTCGCCCAAAAAAGTTTTTGCCCACTTTTTACGAAAAAGTGGCGGGGCGTGGGGCAGCGCCCCACAA
>DAOTWU010000411.1:0-5346 GCA_034435735.1 Anaerolineae bacterium
ACTTGTTCCGCAACTAGCGCCCACAGCGGACGTTCGCCTATTTGGAGCGATTGAAATTCATCCGCACCAGCATTAGATGTGTGGCAAAGGATGATGGCGGCGCGGTCGGCACGATCTAAAAATGGGCGTAAGGCTTCACGCCCCAAGTACGGGTGCAATGTGATGGCATCGAACCCGATTTCATCGAAGAACGCATGAACATATGCCGAATTAGTATTGCCAATATCTGCTCGTTTAGCATCGCAAATCGTCAAAATATCGGGGTGATTTTCACGCAAATAGGCAACAGTTTGCGCCATTTCATCCCAGCCTTGCGCCCCCCGCGCTTCGTAAAAAGCAGTGTTGAGCTTATACGCTGCGGTGTATGGGTGAGTCTGTTCGATGATATAGCGGTTAAACGTGAACTGTGGATAGGCCTCATTTGAAAAACTTTTGGGCAACTTATCGATTGCGCTATCAAGCCCCACACATAGCAATGAATTGACAGCATCTGCACGCTGGTTAAATTTTTGGATGATACTCATTCGTAACCGTGCCTCTTTCCCCACGCTTGTGGCTCTGCAAACCAATCGCGGATAATGTCCAGTTGCTCTTTATCAAAATAACTGAGGGCAAACGCCTCATCCAAAATGGTTTGGAAATCGGTGAGTGTGTGCAACTTAACTTGCGCAGTGGCAAAAGTCTCGCGCGCTTGTGAGAACCCATAGCTAACAATAGCGAGCACATCCGAGACCGCCCCACCCTCATCACGCAAAGCATTGACAGCGCTTAAACTGCTACCACCAGTAGTCACAAGGTCTTCTACTAGTAAAACATTTCTGGCTGTGATGTCGCCACCTTCAACACGACGCTGCTTACCATACCCCTTTGCTTCCTTGCGGATGAAGACATGGGGTATATTGAGCGTGAAAGCTAATGCTGCACTATGTGGCACACCACCAACAGCGACGCCAGCAATGACATCAGCTATGATATTTTGCGCCTGAATGAGATTTTGAAATGCTTGAATGACAATGTGCCACTGCTGGGGATGAAATGAAAGCACGCGGTTATCCACATAAACGGGCGACAAAATGCCAGAAGCAAAACGAACAGGCGATTGTGGTGAAAAACCGACCGCCTGTGCCGAAAGCAAGGCACGGGCAACCTGTTTCTTATCAGTTGTGGTCATAACAGTTCTGACTCTCACTTTCAATAATTGCGGCAGCCAATGGCCCCTGAAAGATAAAAGCAGAATAATATTGCGCAGCTTTGACACCTAAAGAACGATAGGCACACCATGATTCGCCATCAAGTATGCCCCCACAGGCGATAATATCCACTGAGACATCTGCATGGGATTGGGATAAGTCACGAACAGCGGCCAATGCCGCAGGGAAAAGCCGCCCACCACCAACACCAGCCATTACCTCAGCATTAGTTGGCGAAGGTTGTGGCAAGGTGTTGGTTGCAATGACAGCACACACGCCGCACCGCTGGAAAACTTGCATTAAGGCGCTGTATTGCTCCGCAGAAAGATTGGGGCTGATTTTCACCCATAAAGGCACATCACCGTGCTGACGCAGATAAGCAATAATTGACGAACACAACTGCTCAGCATGGGCTTCTGTTTGGCGACCACTGGGGTCATCCTCGGTATTGGGACAACTGAGATTTAATGTGAACCAAGACGGGCGCACGCCACGTTCAAGAAATGCTGCCAACGATTCTATAATGTCCTGAATTTCCTGAGCAGTGCTACCTGTGCCAGGCATAGGCGCAATGTTCACCCCAAAAATTGGTGGCAAAGCGTGACGATGCCGCGCAAGAAACTCGGCAGCGGCAACTGCGCCAGGATTGCGCAGCCCTACCCTGTTCTGTGTAGAGCGGCTTTGATTATCGCGCCAGATGACAACGCCTTGATTGCCTATAAGCGGGCGACGAGTGAATGAGCCAAACTCTACTGCACCGACAAGGGCTGGAACAGCGCGCCACCCCATAATGATATTGCGCCCTTGATGAACAGCCTGCAAAGCAGTTTGCTCATCTTCAAAGCCAAGGCCTTTGACAAAACCAGCGGCAAAGATGAATGGATGTTGGAGTTGAACACCACCAACTGAACAAGGCGTTTCGGCATAAGCTAAACGGTGCAATAGCCGCAAGAACATCACCAACGGCGGCATACGGTCTAATACCCCCAAAACAGAGAGAATGAGATGATGCGCTTTTTGCGCGGGTAGCAAAGAGAGCGGTGGCCACAGAATATAGCGATAAACAAGGTGATAAAGCCGTAAGAAGAGATACCGCACTACGCGCCCTCCCCTCTGAAAAGATTTTTACCAAAGCCAGGATTCACCAATATCTTCTCGCCATCAAAGACTTTCTGGCCACGTATCCATGTCTCGCAAACTTTACCAGTGACGCGCATACCAGCGAAAGGAGACCAGCCGCAAGCGGTATAAAGCGCGGCGTTATCTATGGAGCAGGTCATATCCAAATCAACAAGCGTATACGTCTCTGGGGGGCAAGATAAGCCCCAAATGCGACGGGGGTTTTCAGCAATGAGGGCGACAACCTGCTCCAATGTCAGCCGCCCTTCATGAACAGCAGTAAGCAAAAGGGGCAAGGTTGTCTCTAAACCGGGTACACCGTAAGGCGGTGTGGGGGCATTTTTCTCTTCTAATGTATGGGGGGCATGATCAGATTCCACGACATCAACAACGCCCGCAGCAAGCGCCCGCCATAAAGCGTCACGGTCAGCATCGGTCTTTAAGCTGGGCTTCATTTTCGCCAATGCGCCTAAGGTGCGCTCATCATCTTCGGTGAGATATAAGTGATGGGGGCAAACACCAATGGTGATGGGTAACCCCTCTTCTTTAGCAGCAGTGAGCAACTGAATTTCATAGGCTGTGCTGATATGTAAAAAGTGCGTCGGTTTTCGATAGCGACGCACCAATTCCAAAATCTCAGCAACGGTCTCCCCTTCAGCATGTACAGCGACAAGGCGTTTATCTGGCCAAGCGGCAAAATGTGCATCACGGTCGGCTTGGTTGGCTAAAAGTAAATTGCCGGTAGTGGCATTGCAGAACATCTTCAGGCCACATACATCTTCAACTACAGACAGGTATTGGTCACGGTTATCAGATTGGGCTGCCCCAAAATAAACGCCCCAATCACATATTGCGGCGTTGCCGAGTGCATGAAGTTTTATATCAAGTGCCTCGCGCGTCACGGTATTGGGCGGCGTGTTGGGCATATCGAAAATCGCCCAATAACCACCAGCAACCGCTGCCGCTGTTTCGCTGGTAAATGTGGCTTTATGCGCCCAATTCATATCCCGCAAATGGGTATGCGGGTCTACCATGCCATGAATTTTGATAAGGCGGGTCATTATACGTATGTATCCTGTAGCACTTTCGCCAGTAATGCCATACGAACAAACATGCCGTTTTCCATCTGCTCGAAGTAAACAGCGCGCGGGTCTACATCAAGAATATCATGGTCTGCTTGTGTGCCCATTTCATGCTTGCGCGGTAGTGGATGCATGAGAATGGCATCAGATTTTGCCTGTGCGAGAACAGGAGGTGTCATGATAAACCCATCTGCAATCGCTTCATATTCAGCACGGTCTTCAAAACGCTCTTCTTGAACGCGCGTCCAGTAAATCACATCGCTATGTGGCAACGAATCCATCAAATCAGCGGTTTCTACAACATCAATGCCCACATCTTGCAACAATGCAAGGATTGTCTCTGGCATACGTAATGAGGGCGGAGAGACCAGAAAAACACGGACGCCAACAGCATCATAACGCGCAATAAGCTTGGCCAGTGAATGTACAGTACGCCCATGCTTCAAATCACCAACCATGGTGATGGTGAGGTTATCAAGCTGTTGCTTCTGGTCAACAATTGTGAACATATCTAGCAATGCTTGAGTTGGATGCTCACCGATGCCGTCACCACCGCTAATCACAACAGTGGGGTTATCAATACGCTGGTTGAGCAGATCAATATAATAAGCGGCTTCGTAAGAAGCGCCAACTTGTGGGTGACGCAGAACCACAACATCAGCATAGCAGCCAGCCGCACGCACAGTATCCGCCAAATTCTCACCTTTATACATGGATGAAAATTGAACGCCATTACTGGCAGCGATAACATTTCCGCCTAAACGGCGCATAGCCGCCTGAAACGACATATCAGTACGGGTACTGGATTCGAAGAAGAGCGAGGCCATCACTTTACCAGCACAGATATGCATCAAACCACGATCTTGTTTGCGAACGCGGCGGCGAATGGAACGGGTGGCATCAAACAGAATGTCTAGGTCACTGCGGGTGAATTGGTCAATAGAGATGATGTGTTTACCGGTGAAAGAGGAAGCGATGAGGGGAGGTTTATAGTCAAGATAGTAGCGGTTAGTTTGGGGGTTCACCGCTGCTTTTTGTTCTCCGGCCATTGAATTATCCTTTCTATCAGGGGCGCATCACCCCTAACCGGACTGCCGGAACATAAGTATAATGCGCATAATGACAAAAGACTATAGCGTTTTGAAAAGCAATTTATTAAGCAGGTTATTCCTGTTAGAAGTTGCGAAATAATGAACAAACGCTAAACTGTAGCCATGAGAAATAGCGTCACCAACATCGGAGTTTTTGATGCGCACACGCTTACTAGGGGTATTAAAAAGCCTTTTTTTCGTACCAATTCCACCAATTGCACTCCAAGTTTTTGAAGCAGGTGTTATTAGCCTATTTTTTGTGCAGGCATTGCGCTTTTTAATTGGTGGACTTTATAGCCACATATCAAGCGCAGCAATTACAACTGTGTTGCCACCAGAAAGCATTCCAACAGGTGCGAGGGGCGTTGTCGATGCGGCGACGGTCTCAACGGAGATTACGCTTTTGGGTGTGATGTTCGCCCTCCCCTTGCTCGCGCTTATCTTAGGGCGGCGGCAATGGCTCATGCTTTTCGCGGCCATTGGGGCGGCAGTAACACGCTATTGGCTGATAGCACCGAATGCCCCATTCAATAGCGTGATAGCATCCGAACTAACGGTAGGGTTTGGCCTCCTGTATATCGCGCTATTGGTACGCCAAAGAGCACCATTAGTGCCTGTATTCTTCGTGCTGGGATTTGGGCTTGACCAAATTTTGCGCGCGGCGGGCAATACGCTAGATATTTCATGGTCTAACCGCTATCTCCAAATTCAGACAATTTTGTCGCTCGCTGTGGGAGTTACCGCATTACTTCTATACGTTAAGAGCAAGACCTCTGTTGAAACAAAGCGCAATAACCCCAATTATGGACTACTGAACTTTTGGGGCGGCATTGGTTTTGGGGCGCTTTTGTTCCTTGAAGCGTC
>DAOTWU010000412.1:0-14160 GCA_034435735.1 Anaerolineae bacterium
CTGGTGTATAGCCGATGCCAGTGACTTCCACACTATCATGACGCGGGAGTGCCAGCAGTGTCGCAGTCATCTCATTCTTGGTGAGTGTACCTGTTTTATCAGAGCAAATGACTGTGACTGAACCTAAAGTCTCAACGGCTGGCAATCGCCGAATGAGGGCATGACGGCGCACCATGCGGCTTGCACCCAAGGACAGGCTAATGGTAATGAGTGCGGGCAAGCCTTCGGGCACAGCGGCGACAGCTAAACTAATGGCTGTGAGGAACATCTCTGGGGCGGGGATGCCTCGAATAAGCCCCGCAACAAAGACAATAGCGACCAGAATGCCCGCACCAATCGCCAAATAGCGCCCCAGTTGGTTCATGCGGCGTGTTAGAGGTGTAGCACCTTTTTCTACCTGCATGAGCATTGCTGCGATATTGCCTAGTTCAGTTTGTAGGCCTGTGGCGGTAACGATCATTTCACCACGCCCGTAGGTGACATTAGTGCCCATAAATACCATGTTAGAGCGGTCACCTACTGCAACGGCTTTATCCCCTTGTATCGCATCCACGAATTTATCAGTTGGTTGCGATTCACCAGTGAGCGCCGCTTCCTCTATGCGTAAGTTGATGCTATCAAGTAAGCGGCCATCTGCCGAAATACGGTCGCCTTCTTCTAGCAGCACAATATCGCCCGGAACAAGTTCTTCAGCACTAATTTCATGGACTTCACCATTACGCCGTACACTTACCGTAGGTACTTGCATGGCGCTTAATGCTGCTAGCGCTTGTTCTGCGCGGTATTCCTGATATACGCCGAGAATCGCATTGAGGATGACGATAACCATAATGACAATAACGTCTTTGGTATCGCCAAGGAAGAAAGAGATAACAGCGGCGATGAGAAGGATAATGACCATAAGGTCGGTGAATTGGCTGATGACAAGGTGAAGAAAATTCGTCCCCTCACCTTTAGGTAAGGTGTTTTTGCCGAATTGTTCCTGTCGTTTCGCCACTTCTTCAGCAGTTAAACCTTGCTCCCGTTTAACCTGAAAGTGGTCTAAAACCTCGTCGGCTTCCATTCTGTAGAAGTCCGGCATAGAACGCTCCTCTTTTACTGATTGTTTGATGCAATTGAGTGGGGGAATAAAGCATGCTATTTAGCTGTATACGCCCCACATTGTATGGTCCCTTGTTGGTAAGAATACCCCCAGAAAATAGGGGTATATTAACCTTCTGGCTGTGCTGCTTCAACATGTAAAGTGTACGTTACTTGTGCATTTCCATCCATTAGCTGCCTCGTCATTAACGCAGATGTGGGCGGGCCAATGATAAGGTAATGAAGTTCATTAGCAGGAAATATGCCAAGCACACCTTGTGAAAGCAAGTCACCAGATAAATACCCCATCCCGACAAGTGCGCCACCCATGGCTTGATAAACACCCACCTCTGGCGCGAAGCTACCCCCAAGCTTTTCATAGAAAAGTCTGAAATTTTGTTCGCTTATATAGTAATAAAAATGATATGCTCCTGTATTGTGCAATTCCGCCGTTATAGCACGGTTTGTGCTTAAGCGATCTGGTAGATGTAATATGAGTTGGTAACGCCCTTGTACAGTTCCCTCATCACCACCAGCACGACTAACATCAACTGTGTATGCACCGCCAACCGTTATCATGGTAGCAATATATGCTGAGCCAAAGCGTCCAAATGTTGGTGGCAATGATTCTGTATCAACTAAAATAGACCCTGTTGCGTCTTTTAGACGTAGTATAGGGGTACTGAGTCCATGTAACGGATCATCGGCTATCAACTCTATAATGATAGGCGTATTGGCTTCAACTGTGAATATATATGAATTTGTAGGTTGTTCATTCGTAATTATCCCTTCAACCGCTACTTCTGGCGCTAAGATATTTTGACCTTGTGCGCTGTTCACTTGGGATACGATGAACAAACATACAAACAAGAACCATTGGAACATACAAAACTCTATATATACTAAAAACGGCGCATCAAAAGGATACGCCGTTCAGTATATCTGTATTTAGCGTTTGGTGCTTGGAATTATGACAATTCCCGCATGAGCTTTTCCAACGCTTCTTGTGGTGGACGTAGCTTTTCTGCTGGTAAATGCGCTAGAGGCGTATCTGCCAGATTTTCCGTTTGTGCTAATGTTGGACGCGGCTCTTCATAGTAGAGCAAGCCAGTTAGGAACAGTTCTTCACGGTTGGCTTCTTCTAATAGTTGAATAGCCTGCGAGCGGTTGCGTGGGTCATAATCACGATCGAGTTTCTTCAGACGAATGTAAGTGCCGTCATGCATCTCGACTGTGATAATCTCGCCTTCTGCATACTCGGTTGTGATTTCTGATTTTTCTTCGATATAGTCCGGTGACATAACGGCAATTTCGTGCAGTGCTATTTCATGCTCTTTGCCGTATGGATAGCTCTTTGTCGAGTCTGGATGGTTGTTGAAGGTCACACAAGGGCTGATAATGTCCAATACCGCTGTGCCTTCGTGGTGAATGGCCGCCCGTAGCAATTGCTGTACCTGCTTGGCATCACCGGAGAAACTGCGCGCTACAAATGTTGCACCGCCAACAATCGCCTCTAGCGCTAAATCAACTGGTGGTAACGGGTTAT
The DNA here is from genome assembly GCA_034435735.1 of Anaerolineae bacterium. Classification (GTDB taxonomy): domain Bacteria; phylum Chloroflexota; class Anaerolineae; order Aggregatilineales; family Phototrophicaceae; genus S146-30. Next base: position 2,627 of record DAOTWU010000412.1, read on the forward strand.
GCCCATAGTATTTAGAATTCTGGTCTAAATCTGCCGTAGCAGAGAATTGACCTTTTGTCAGACCATATACACCGTTGTTCTCGATGATATATACCATTGGGACATTACGCCGTAGCATATGTTTATATTGGCCTAACCCGATGCTGCCGCTGTCGCCGTCGCCGCTAACGCCTAGTGAGAGCAGGGTGTGATTGGCGAGATGCGCCCCAGTAGCGACCGAAGGCATCCGACCATGAAGCGCATTAAAGCCATGAGTGCGCCCCCAAAAGTAAGCCAAACTCTTGCTAGAGCAGCCAATACCGCTGAACTTGACCAGGCGATGGGGCGGTATACCCAATTCATATGCCATTGTAATTACTTGGTTGGCGATAGAATCATGGCCACATCCAGGGCAAAGCGTACTCGGTTGTGCGCGATAGTCAGTACGTTCTAATCCAATAGCATTTGTTTTTGCCATGTTATTTGCGCTCCTGCTCGGTAATTTGTGCGTATACCCAGTCTGGTGTCATTGGCAAACTATCGCCCAAAGCCAGGCTGCGTACATGTTTGGTGCTGTAGTCGCTGTACATACGGATAACTTGCAAAAGCTGACCGTCGAAGTTGTTTTCAATGACATAAACGCGGTCATATGCTTGCATAAATTCGTGCACTTCATCCTGTAGTGGCAAAGAGCGCACGCGCATATAGTCTGTAGCGACGCCTTCCGCTGCTAACCAATCACGTGCTTCACGGATGGCAGCATCATTTGTGCCGAAGCTAATAATACCGATTTTCGCCCCATCAGCTTTTTCTACAACAGGTTTCGGCATCAGCTTTTTAGCTGTTTCCATCTTGCGATGTAAGCGGTCGAGGTTCTGCACCCAATCATCGGGGCGCTCGCTATAAACAGCCATTTCGTTATGGCCAGTGCCACGAGTGAAGTAAGCTGCTTTGGGATGGTCTGTGCCGGGCAATGTGCGGTAAGCAATGCCATCACCATCTACATCGCGATGCCGCCCCCATGCAACGCCGAAGCGCTCTTCAAAAGCTTCTAAATCTTCTGCATTGAGCACTTTGCCGCGTTTGATTGGCTCATCAGGATAGGTGAATGGCTCACTCATCCACAAGTTCATGCCAAGGTCAAGGTCGCTGAGCACAAACACCAGTGTCTGTAATTCATCGGCCAAGTCAAAGGCACGCCAACCGAACTCAAATGCTTCTTCGACTGATGACGGCAGCAAAACCGGATGTTGCGTGTCACCATGTCCTAGCGTATGGGCGAATAATAAATCACCTTGACTGGTACGGGTGGGTAAGCCAGTACTTGGCCCCATACGAGTAATATCCCAGATAACGCTGGGAATTTCTGCAAAGTAGGCTAATCCCGCGAACTCAGCCATCAAACTAATGCCGGGGCCACTGGTTGCGGTCATCGCACGGGCACCAGCCCAACCAGCACCAACAACCATGCCAATTGCGGCTAATTCGTCCTCTGCTTGAACAACTGCCACCGTTGATTTGCCCGTTTCGGGGTCTTTTCGCAAGTAGCGATATTTCAAGACACTATCTACAACGCTGGTTGATGGGGTGATAGGATACCAAGCGGTAACGGTCACACCTCCAAAAATTGCCCCCAAGGCCGCAGATTCATTGCCCGTGATGAGGATTTTCCCTTCGGTCATATTAAGTGGCGCAAAGCGGTATGGATCGCGCTTTTCTACATTTTCAGCCACCCAGTTATAAGCCGCTTCGATGACCTGCATATTCATCTGTACCGGGCGTTCTTTCCCACCGAATTGGTCACTTAGGGCTTGTTTGATAAGGTCAATATCAATGCCGAAAAGTTGAGCAACAGCCCCAACATAAACCATATTGCTGACTTGCTCACGGCGTTGAGAAGGAATATCAAATGCTTTGATCAATTCTTTGACCGGCACTTCATAGAAGATAATGTCGTCACGTTCTGGTAATTGAATGCGAACGCGCCCTTGTCGCCATTCCTGCGGCAAGATACACACCCCACCTGCGGGGATGCTGTTTATATCATCGACGGCAGTTTTCTCGTTAAAGGCGATGACGATTTGCGTTTTATCGCGTCGAGCAATATACCCATCCTTGCTCACACGAATGGTATACCAGGTTGGCAAACCTTTAATGTTGGATGGGAAGAGGTTTTTACCATTAACAGGTATACCCATTTTGAATAGGGCGCGAATTAAAACCAAGTTGGATGTTTGACTGCCAGAGCCATTGGGTGTTGCTACAGTAAATGAAAAATCGTTGATAATTTGACCGGCTGTATCCGTCTGTTGATCGCTTTGAACCTGTATAGTGCTCATAGCTAGCGGCACAAAGTGAATTGTGCCTTCTCCTTTCTTGAAAATAGGGGATTACCTAGATGTAGTAGCATGTCGTTTAAGAAGATTCTTGGGGTGGTGGGTTAACATCCTCCTGTTTCGATGTATGGTCTTCGTGGATGGCCTTCATGCGAGGCTGATAACGTAAAAGTTGGGTGTGTTCGATAAAATATTCTTTGGCTTTAACAAAGTCACGGCTTTGAATGGCCTCTAAAATTTGCTCATGGTATCGCCAGACCGATTGTAGATAGTCATAGTCCGCATATCGATTAAGCTCCACTGCCTCATAAGCATCCCAATAGGCTTCCAATAGACCGAGTACAAATGGATTTTCTAATCGTTTGAAGACTGTAAGGTGGAAAACGCGGTGTTCTTGGTGAGGGAGCTGTATCCAGTGGTCGTTGAGCTTTTGCCTGGCGTTTTCAATACATTGTCGCATTATATCCAGGTCTTCTGTCAAGAGTGTTGCACAGGCCTCTTCCCAAAATGCCACTTCCAAATGGATTCGCAACTCTGTGAAATATTCGAACAGGTGCAAATTGGTTGCTAGGGCATAGAGCAGGCTCAGCCGCACTGCTGGGGTGAATGTATATTCTTGGATGCGTGTGCCAGTTTTAGAGCGCACTTCTACTAAGCCTAATGCACGCGCCACCTCTAATTGTTCGCGCACTTTGCTTGTGCTGATGTTGAGATGCTCGGGGTCGCGTAACTCGCTGATGGAGGGGAGGCGGTCTCCGGGCTGGAATCCCTGTTGCACAATGTAGTTGAGTAAATCAGAACCTAAATCAATGATGTTCATTAATCATATTCATCTGATGAATTATATGAAATGTGCAGGTATTATAGCACGCCTTTGTGCCCCTTGTCTATAAAATATGGTCTATTGATTACAGCAATTTGCACTAAACAAAAAAGCTGAGCTATGTGCCCAGCCTTTTAGATAGTTTGCTTTTACCTAAATTGGCTTTTGCTGTAATGCCGTTAGAATGTCCTGTTTTATATGGGCGAAGTCCGCTTCATTGTGTTCAAAATCCATGTTATCAATTTGGATAGTCAATACAGGACAAGCAGTCCAATCGCCAATCCATTGCTCATAAAGTTCATTGAGCCTTTCCAGATAATCGCGGGAAATATCCTGTTCAAAAGCCCGCCCCCGCAATTTAATGCGTTGGACAAGGGTTTCAACATTAGCGCGCAGGTAAACAATTAAATCTGGTGGCGGCAAAAACATGCTCACAGCTTTGTACAAACGGCGATAGGCATCGTAATCACGTGGCGTCATAATGCCTTGCTTTCCCAAGTTGCGGGCGAAGATTTCAGCATCTTCATACACCGTTCTATCTTGAACGACTGTGCCAGGATGGTCTAGTAACTGGCGGTGGTGCTCCAAACGTTTCCCCAAGAAGAAAACTTGTGAATGAAAGCTCCAGCGTTCCATATCTTGATAAAAGTCCTCTAGATATGGGTTTTCCGCATTGGCTTCATAAAATGGCTCCCAGCCAAAGGCCTCTGCCAATTTCCCCGTGAGGGTGCTTTTCCCCGCTGCGATGTTGCCCGCAATTGCGATAAAGTAGTTGGGTTGCGTTTCCATGTATTGAATTCCTTAATGCTGTGATTAATGCTTTTAACCTGCCGCGACTGTGATTGTGATATTGACACTGCCTAATGGCTCTGCTTGCCCATCAGATGGCGAGATGGCGTAAGCGCGTATCGTCGCTTCTCCCGTATAACCGTTTGTTTCAAGTTCAGTTTCCCATGGCATTTCATCCACATAGAATGGATTAAATGCAGTGACGATTTCCTGATCAATAACAGTTCCATCAGCTGCTTCAAGCTCCACAATGAATGAATTCTCAAATACACCTGATGCAGTGCCATGTACGGCGAAACTGTCTCCACCGAACGAACTGCCAGATATTGGGAATGTAATGCTCCCGAAAACCCCTTCTGGACGATATGCCATGCCCGCAATCACGATTGAGCGCGATGCTAAAACCTGCTCATCCTCACTAACAATCACTAATGTGGCTTCGATAGGCTCGCCTTGGTAGCCATGCTCTAAAGTGACTCGCCACGTACCATCATTTTCTGGTTGGACATTGGCTTGAGCTATGAGATTGTCATCTAAATCTAGAAGATGGAGATTGAATGCACCACCTTGCCAATCGCTAGTTTCACCATCTACCCAAAGAAGTTCAGAGTAAATAATGGAACCATCTTCAGGATGAATAATCGATACATCGCCTAATAGTGGTTCTGTGGATGGTGTGATGTTTTCGGTTGGTAATGCCGAAGTACCATTACAAGCAACTAAAGACAATAATAAAGCCATCACGGTGCAAGTGAGGCGTATCATCAGTAAACTCCATCTAATAGGGGTTCGGGCGAGATTACTAAACACTGTTATACTTATATTGGTTGATTATGCAACCTTGAAGCTGCTGAGTTGCATAAATTACAACCATATCAAAACGTTTGTTCTTTTTAGGGGGCTGTTATGTCCGATGATATAAAACAATTACTTGAAGAAGGTGTAGCTGCCAGTAAATCTGGTGATAAAGAACGCGCTGCCGAATTACTCACCCAAGTTTTGAGCCAAGACCCTGATAATGTACAGGCCTTGTATTATCTGGCGTCTGTTCAAAGCGACCCGCTTAAGAGTAAAGAATATCTTGAAAAAGCTGCTGCCATCGCCCCCGACAATGAATCTGTGCAGAAAGCTTTGAAAAAGGTTACCGCTAGAATACAGGGCAAGTCCTCTGTTGAGGAACGTGCACAAGAGGCGCGAGAGAAAGCCAAAGAATTTGCTGGAAAGGAATTTCAGTCAGACTTACTTGATGCCATTCCCGATGCTCCTAAATCAGTGTCTATTGCTGGCCTGTTTGCCGCTGGTGTTGGTGTTTTTCGTCAAAGCTTAACCGCGTTTCTCACTCGTGGCGGAAATATGGAAAATGCTGTCAAACATGCCAGTTGGTGGCGTTTTTGGGTAGCAGCCGTTACTGGTAGCTTAGCATCGGCAGTCATTTTCTTCATCGCTGACCTTATTGGCCCACAATTTACTGTAGCAAGGTTGATTGCTGGCCTAGTTGGTATTGTGCTATCCGTCATTATCGGCGCTGTAGCCGTCTATGTGGGGAGTTGCTTCACCAGAAGCTGGCTGGGCGGCCATAGTTCGGAACTCGTTGATTATGCCTATGCCCTCGCTGTTCCATGGGTATTTGGCACAATTGCCAACGCACTGGTTTTCTTCGTAGTAGATTTAGTGGGCACATCCAACATTCTCGGGCTTGTAGGCTTGATTGCCAGCGGCGTTATTGCTTGGATGGTGATGAGTGCCCAAATTAAAGGGCTAAAAGCAATTGGCGGTGGTTCACGTCTCTGGCTCAATAGCATCGCCATGCTGACGACGACAACGATTTTCTATATGCTCGTTATGGGCATTTATAGCAGCATTATTTTGTCACCCATTAGATTGGCGCTTGGTTAAACTATCTAGAATCCTTCGTCATATTAACCGCTCAACTTCACAGGGTTGGGCGGTTTTCGTTATACTGTAGCCGCTGATTGCCATTAGAAAAGGAACGCATATCGTGAGCGATTACCACTTCGACACGCTTACTATCCACGCTGGCCAAGAACCTGACCCGACTACTGGCGCGATTATGCCGCCAATTTACCAGACTTCTACCTATGTTCAGCCTGCTCCAGCAGAACACAAAGGGTATGAATATAGCCGTACCGATAACCCAACCCGTACAGCGTTACAGGATTGTTTTGCAGCGCTGGAGGGGGCGAAGTATGGTCTTGCGTTTGCCAGTGGCATGGCCACAACAGACACGATTTTACGTTTGCTCAAACCCGGTGACCATGTCGTTGTTGGCAATGATGTTTATGGTGGTACATATCGCCTGTTTGAACGTGTTTATTCCCGTTATGGCCTGCGCTTTAGTTGGGTAGATTTAACAGATTTGGATGTAGTAAAGGCGGCTTTCACCCCACAAACCCGCCTCCTTTGGCTAGAAACCCCGACAAATCCCTATCTTGCCCTAGCGGATATTGAAGCGTTAGCACAATTAGCACCAGAAGGCGTCATCGTCGCTGTTGATAACACATTTGCCAGCCCCGCATTGCAACAGCCGCTCAAACTGGGCGCACATATTGTCATGCACAGCGCTACCAAATATCTTGGCGGCCATAGCGATGTTGTTGGTGGTATTTTAGCGACCAACCATGCGGAACTTTATGAACAGCTTAAATTTTTGCAAAATGCGGTGGGTGCAGTGCCCGCACCGCTAGACTGCTTCCTCGTTTTAAGGGGTATAAAAACCCTGAGTGTGCGCATGGAACGTCATTGCGAAAACGCGATGAAAATCGCTCGCTTTTTAGAAGACCATCCTGCCGTTAAGTATGTGTATTATCCTGGCCTAGAAAGCCATCCTCAGCACGAACTTGCCAAACGCCAGATGCGTGGTTTTGGCGGTATGATTAGCATTATCTTGGAAAATGAAGCTATTGCCAAATGTATGGTTACCCGTACAAAGCTATTTTCATTGGCCGAGAGTCTTGGCGGGGTAGAGAGCTTGATTGAGCACCCCTATAGCATGACCCATGCCAGTACCGCCGATAGTGACATCGCTGTAGATCCTGCACTGGTACGTTTAAGCGTCGGGATTGAACATGTTGATGATTTAATGGCGGACTTGCAACAGGCGCTGAGTGATTAGATGAACAGGGGCGGGAAATTTAGCGCCCCTTTTTAATATGCTTCAATAACTGTTCAACAGCATTCGAGGTAACCTCATCCCAATGCCCTGGTTCTAATCCATCAAGCGTAATATTGCCAATTCGCACCCGCACTAGTCTCAACGTAGGGTGTCCAACAGCCGCGGTCATACGGCGCACTTGGCGGTTTTTCCCTTCGGTAAGTGTCATTTCTAGCCAACAATCTGGCACGTTTTTGCGGTAGCGTATTGGCACAGGGCGGGGCGGCAAATTGGGCGCTTGCGGCAATAGACGCACTTTTGCCGGGCGGGTTTTATAGCCTTTGATAATAACCCCATTGCGTAATTGCTCAAGCGCTTTTTGATCGGGAATACGCTCAACCTGCACCCAATACGTGCGCGGATGAGCATATTTAGGGTCAGTCAATTGGTGGCTGAGAGCACCGCTATTGGTTAGTAATAACAGCCCTTCACTATCTTTATCTAGCCGTCCTGCGGCATATATATTGGGTATGGGGATGTAATCCGCAAGGGTGGGGCGCCCTTCGGCATCAGTGAACTTTGTCAAGACGCCGAAGGGTTTCCAGAAGCGGATGAGTTTAATGTTTTGCTTCATTCCATTGAACGGTTGGCCAGAAAGTCTAGCATGTCGATTTTTGTGATGATACCAACAACACGCCGATCTTCACTGTTGGGCGCATTTTCTGTGACAACCGCGATATTATGCGTGCTGAAGACGCTCATGACAGTTTCGATAGGGGTTTCTGGCCGCAGTGTTGGCACGCCAGTTTGAATAACATCAGCATCACCCAGCGTATCGTTTGCTCCTGTTCCGCCATTGTTCAACAGGTAGTTGAGCAGGCTAACTTCAGTTACCAGCCCTAGCAATTGGTCACGTTCGCCAATGACAGGAAGCTGTGAATAGTCATGGGCTTTCATCTTCTCAATCGCAGCGCCTACGCTTTCATCATGGCGAGCGACAACAAGTTCATGCCGTGTCTTGCGCTCTAGCACTGAGGCAACTGTCAAATTATCCCACGAGCTATCGAGGAAGCGATTTTCACGCATCCAGTTATCGTCAAACACCTTACTGAGATAACGGGAACCGCTATCTGGCAAGAGCACAACCATGAGCTTATCTGGCGGTAAATCTCGTTCTGCTGCATAACGAATTGCACCAGCCACTGCTGCCCCAGATGAACCGCCTGCAAAGATGCCTTCTTCGCGCACTAGTCGTCGCGTCATCAACATCGATTCTTTGTCATTGACGCGCACCATATCATCAATCACATCAAAATCGTAATTTGATGGGATGAAGTCTTCGCCAATACCTTCAGTTTTATAGGCTTGTGCTTCAGAGATTTTCCCATGATAGAAATAGTCATAGAGAATTGAACCAGCAGGGTCGACACCGACAATCTGGATTTTCGGGTTCATCTTCTTCAAGTAACGCGCTACACCCGTGATAGTACCGCCTGTGCCCATGCCCGCTACAAACACATCAATCTGGCCTGCGGTTTGCTTCCAGATTTCTGGGCCTGTGGCTTCAAAATGGGCTTGTGGGTTAATCGGGTTGTGATATTGGTTCGCCAGAATGCTGTTAGGTGTCTCTTCCACAATTTGCTGCGCTACGCTGTAATAGCTGCGTGGATCATCTGGCTCAACGTTTGTGGGGGTTACAACGACACGTGCACCATAAGCCCGAAGAACGCGGATTTTTTCCTCGCTCATTTTATCGGGCATGACGAAAACACATTTATAGCCTTTGATAATGGCTGCAATGGCTAGCCCTACGCCCGTATTGCCTGATGTTGCTTCGACGATAGTACCACCAGGGCGCAATTCCCCGCGCCGTTCAGCATCTTCAATAATCGCCAGACCAATACGGTCTTTTACACTACCACCGGGGTTAAAATACTCTACTTTGGCCGCTACTGTACAGCGCAAACCACGTGTTACCCGTGATAGCCGCACTAAGGGCGTATTGCCCATAGCGCCGAGTATATTTTCATAAATTTGCGGCTTTGCAGGCAAATCTGTATCCTGTGCCGCTACCGGTACATGCTCATTTTCAACCATGTTTCATCCTGATTTGACAAACTTACCCGCTTTGCCTCAGTGTAACGGCCTCTGGTGTGTAATACAAGTAGGGTTGGTCAATGTATACAGCCGCTATGCTTTTAGTCTTGCTAATTTCTCCGCAGCAATTTTCAGCGTTTCGTCGTCTTTGCAAAAAGAGAACCGCGCTTGCTTGCTTGCAATAGCGCGATGCGCTGGGCTGAAGAACGCTGTCGGCGGTATACAGGCAACGCCAATCTCCTCGATGAGATAGCGCACAAAGGCGACATCATCACCATCAAACACATCGGAAAAATCTGCCATAGCAAAATAAGTGCCTTTGGGTGCACTTACTTTTAAGCCTGCGTTGCTCAGACCCTCCACAATGAGCTGACGTTTATGGTCATAGAGCGCTTGATAATCCTCGTAATATGAGCTGTTCATGCCATAGCGGAAACCAGCAGCCACGGCGAGCTGGGCAGGGTGGTTTGTTGCAAAGGTGATGAACTGGTGCGCCCGCCAAACACCTTGAACAAGGTCTGGATGTCCATATACCCAACCAATTTTCCAGCCAGTCATCCCGAATGTTTTCCCCGCGCTACCTATGGTTACAGTGCGTTCGAACATATCGGGCAAGCTAGCAATAGGAATGTGTTTGGCATCATCGAAAATCAAGTGCTCATAAACCTCATCGGAAATGACTAGCACATCATATTCAAGGCATAGTTCAGCGATAAGACTCAGCTCTTCATGGGTGAAAACGCGCCCAGTGGGGTTATGTGGGGTATTGAGGATAATTGCGCGAGTTTTGGGATTAAACGCCTTTTTAAGCTCATCAGGGTCAAAGCTCCATGATGGCGGTCTTAAAGGCACATATACGGGTTTTGCGCCTGCCATCAGCACATTGGGAACATAGCTATCAAAAAATGGCTCAATAATAATAACTTCATCGCCCGCATCAACTAAACCCATCACCGACGAGAACACGCCTTCAGTTGCGCCAGCGGTAACGATAACGCCCTTTTCAGGTTCAACATCTAAGTTATAAAAATATGCGGCGTGTTCAGCAACGGCTTGCCGTAATTCAAAAACACCTGGACCCGGCGCATATTGATTCGCTTGCCCACTTTTCAGCGCATCAACTGCCGCTTGAACTAATTCTTGTGGCCCATCAAAATCTGGCTTGCCTTGCCCTAAGTTTGTTGCATTGTGCTGCTGCGCTAATGTGTTGATTTCAGTAAAAATGGTTGTGCCAAAGGGTTCTACCCGTTTTGCATATTTCGGCATAGTGCTGTTCCCTATTCTAATTTGAGTTGCTCACGTGCTTGGGTTGCCAGTTTGTCTACCCGCTCATTAAGCTTATCGCCAGCGTGCCCCCGTGTCCAATGCCATTCAATATCATGACGTTGCACTGCGGCATCTAAGCGTTGCCATAAATCCTGATTTTTCACAGGCTTTTTAGCGGATGTTTGCCAATGATTGCGCTTCCATGTACGAAGCCACTCTGTAATGCCTTTTTGTAGATACTCGCTATCGGTATAAAAGTGGACACGACAAGGCTCTTTTAAGGCTTCCAATGCCATAATAGCTGCAGTCAGCTCCATACGGTTGTTTGTTGTTTGGTGTTCCCCGCCGCTCAAAACTTTTTGGTGCTTCCCATAGATGAGCAGTGCCGCCCAGCCACCAGGGCCAGGGTTGGGTTTGCAGCCGCCATCTGTGTATATCGTAACTTCAGGTTTTTCTTCTGCCATAATCGCTATGCTATAGAGTTGATAGGATAAAGTAACGTCCGGCCTATTGTTGACCGGACGTTATTGGTTTCATAGTATGTACTGGCTGGTTATGATTTGAACATATTGCGCAGTACCGTTTGTAAGATGCCGCCGTTACGGTAGTATTCCACCTCTACCGCAGAATCTAAACGCACTGTCACAGTGAATGTTTTCACTGTACCGTCTTGTGCTGTGGCGGTAATAGTCAGCTCTTGGCGTGGTTGTACATCATCAGTAATCGGGATGTCATAGGTTTCCGTACCATCTAACCCCAATTCTTGCCAGCCCTCACCGTCTTTGAATTGCAAGGGGAGCACGCCCATCATGACAAGGTTGCTGCGATGAATGCGCTCGAAGCTTTTTGCAATGACAGCGCGGACGCCAAGTAGCATTGTGCCTTTGGCTGCCCAGTCGCGACTGGAACCCATACCATAGTCGATACCGGCCAGAATGACGAGCGGTGTACCATCTTCAGCGTAGCGCTGTGCCGCATCGAAAATGGTCATTTCTTCGCCCGTTGGTAGATATTTGGTAACGCCGCCTTCGCTACCAGGCAAAAGCAAGTTGCGCAAGCGAATATTGGCGAAAGTGCCGCGCCACATCACTTCATGGTTGCCGCGGCGTGCACCATAGGTGTTGAAGTCTTT